>NZ_WFLL01000019.1:0-114879 GCF_009208755.1 Janthinobacterium sp. FT14W
CGCCGCGCGCGCCCTGCTGCGCCGCCGCCGTCGCCAGCAGGCCCAGCGCCCAGATGGCGCCCCGGTGCGTGTTCACGCCGTCCGTGGCTGCCAGCATCAGCGCCTCGCCTTCGCGGCCGATGGCGCCGATGCGCTGGCGCAGGGCGTCGTCATCATCGCTGTCCCAGCCCGCCTGCGCCATGGCGGCAAACACGGGCTGCAGCACGCAAGCCGAATGGCACATCAAGGCCCAGTTCAAGTCCGCGTGGGCGCCCCGGCTGCGCAGATCGACGAGGCCCGGTTTCGGCGTCAGGGTCACTTCATCGAGCAGCGCCTGCAGCACCCGCCGCGCCAGCGCAGCAGGACGTACCTGCACCGGCACTGCCGTCATCATTGTGCTCATCATTGTCATCATTACCAGCTCCTGAATTTGGCGGGGGGTTGATACAGGCCGTCGGACCATTCGACCAGGTCGGCGATGCTTTTCGCCGCCAGCAGCGAGCGGCTGGCGGCGCCCCGCTGCACGCCGATATCCTCGGGCAGCGCGATCAGGCCGTCGGCGCGCAGTTTCGCCGTCGTCTTCGGATCGTGGCGCAGGCCGATCGGCGTCACGCCGGCCACGGCCGCCAGCATGGCCTTGCGCTCGTCGAGCGAACGGGCCTTGTACAGGTAGGCGATGCCCTCTTCCGTCAGCACGTGGGTGACGTCGTCGCCATAGATCATCACGGGCGCCAGCGGCATGCCGCTGGCCTGGCCCACGGCCACGGCGTCGAGCGATTCGACGATGGTCGGCTGGCCGCCGTCCTGGAAGGTTTCGACCATCTGCACCACCAGCTTCTTGCCGCGCGCGAGCGGATCGTCCGTCTCGATCAGGTCCAGCCAGGCGGGCGTCGGGTGGCGCCGGCCGTGCGGGTCGTGGCCCATATTGGGCGCGCCGCCGAAGCCGGCCAGGCGGCCGTTGGTGACGGTGGACGAGTTGCCCAGGCCATCCATCTGCAGGGTGGCGCCGATGAACAGGTCGACCGCATACTGGCCGGCCAGCTGGCACAGGGCGCGGTTCGAGCGCATGGAACCGTCGCGGCCCGTGAAAAACACGTCGGGCCGCGCGGCCGCATAGCCTTCCATGCCCAGCTCCGCGCCGAAGCAGTGCACGCTCTCGACCCAGCCCGTCTCGATGGCCGGGATCAGGGTGGGATGGGGATTGAGCACCCAGTTGCGGCAAATCTTGCCCTTCAGGCCCAGCTGCTCGCCGTAGGTGGGCAAAATCAGCTCGATGGCGGCCGTATTGAAGCCGATGCCGTGGTTCAGCGACTGCACCTGGTGTTTTTCATACACGCCGCGGATCGCCATCATGGCCATCAGCACGTGCACGGGCTTGATGACGCGGGGATCGCGGGTAAACAGCGGTTCGATGAAGAAGGGCTTGTCGGACTGCACGACGAAATCGACCCATGAACCGGGCACGTCGACCCGGGGCAAGTCGCTGACGTCGTCGACGATCTGATTCACCTGGGCGATGACGATGCCGTCGCGGAAGGCGGCCGATTCCACCAGAGTGGGCGTGTCTTCCGTGCTGGGGCCCGTGTACAGATTGCCCTGGCGGTCGGCCATGTAGCCGGCCACCATGACGACGTTGGGCGTGAGGTCGACGAACAGGCGCGCATACAGCTCGATATACGTGTGGATGGCGCCCACTTCCAGCAAGCCGTCCTGCAGGAACTGGGCGATGCGCAGGCTTTGCGTGCCGGCAAAGGAAAAATCGAGCTTGCGGGCAATGCCCCGTTCGAACAGGTCCAGGTGCTCGGGCAGGCTGACGCTGGGCATGATCAGGTGCAGATGGTGGATCTTGTCGGGGTTGACCTTGGTCAACATGCGGGCGAGGAAATCGGCCTGCTTCTGGTTATTGCCTTCGAGGACGACGCGGTCGCCCGGCGCAAGCAAGGCTTCGAGCACGGCGACCATGTCGCCCTGTTGCAGCACGGGGCCGCTCGCGTACTGGCGCACGGCGTCGAGGCGGCGGCGCTTCTCCGTGCGCCGCGTGTCCCATTGTTTTTGCCGCTGCGCTGGCGCTGCTGTGGCGGTTGACATCATGCCTCCGGAATGAGCTATCGAAGCCTGACGATAGAACGAAAGCGTCACCGCGACAATCAACCTGCTAGCATGTTCATTACCCTGAAGTTAATGAACTGCCATAAGAGAGACTAGCCATGGCCATCAACGAAGAAATCACCTTGAAGAAGCTGGAAGTGTTTCTCAGCTTTATGGAATTGAACAACCTGGCACGGGTGGCCGATGCGCTGGGCCAGAGCACGGTCAGCGTGCACCGCGCCCTGCACTCGCTGGAAGACGGCTTGCGCTGCCCCCTGTTCAAGCGCGAGGGCCGCAGCCTGATCCCCCTGCATGCGGCCTACACCTTTGCCGAATCGGCGCGGCGCGCGCTGGCCGAGTGCGAGGAAGGCGTGCGCAAGGTGCGCGAAATGTCGGGCATCAACCCCGTGCGCCTGAAGATCGGCTCGCTGTATTCATTGACCCTGCACTGCATCCCGCAGCTGGTAATCGCCCTGAAGCTGCGCCGGCCGGGCCTGGACATCGACCTGACCCTGGGGTCGAACCGCGAACTGCTGCAAAGCCTGGCCGATGGCAGGCTGGACGCCATCATCGTCGGCGTGCAGGAAGACGAGCAGCATGCGGGCCTGGTGGCCGTGCCCCTGTTCCAGGACGACATCTTCCTGGCCGCGCCGCTGGCCTCGCCCTATGCGGGGGCGGCATCGGTGGACTTGCAGCAGCTGCGCGACGACAAATTCGTCACGCTCAACGAGGGTTTCGTCACCTCGCAAAGCTTCAACCACGCATTCGAGCTGGCGGGCTTCGTGCCCGACACGGCCATGCGGGTGGGCGACATCTTCTCGCTGATCAACCTGGTGAGCGGCGGCATCGGCTACAGCCTGCTGCCCGGCCGCGTGCGCGCCTTCAGCTCGCGCATCGAACTGCTGCCGCTGGACGCCCGCTACGGCTCGCACCAGCAGATTACCCTGCTGATGCTGAGCAGCCGCGAGCGCGACCCGAATCTGCTGGCGCTGGCGGCTGAGTGCAGGTTGTATGGGCGCCGCGAGCCTGCTGGCACATGATTACCCCGAACATCGAAAAGGCTGGGGTCGGACCCTGAGGGTCCGACCCCGGAACGTGCCTTGGGGGTGAACTTAAATCGCACTATCCCACGGCGCCGACAACCGCACGGCGCAATTGATCAAGCCCACCATCGAATACGTCTGCGGGAAATTCCCCCACATCTCGCCCGTCACCGGGTGCGTATCTTCCGACAGCAGGCCCAGGTGGTTGCGCGCCATTAACATCGTTTCGAAGATCTTGCGCGCTTCGTCTTTCCTGCCGATGCGGGCCAGGGCGTCGATGCGCCAGAAGGTGCAGATGTTGAACGCCGTTTCCGGTTTGCCGAAGTCGTCGGGCGCTTCGTAGCGGCGCATATAGGGGCCGTCGCACAGCGACGCTTCCAGCGCATCGACGGTGGCGATGAAACGGGGGTCCATGGGGTCGATGAAGTTGACTTCCGCCATCAGCAAGACGGAGGCATCGAGGTCGCGTCCGCCCAGGCTTTCCGCGAAGGCCTGGCGCTCTTCGCTCCATGCTTCGCGCAACAGGCGCTCACGGATCAGCACGGCGCGGCTGTTCCAGTGGTCGGCGCGGTCGTCCAGGCCCAGTTTATACGCGACCTTGGCCAAACGGTCGCAGGCCGCCCAGCTCATCAGCATGGAAGAGGTGTGGACCCTGGCCCGCGTGCGCAGTTCCCACATGCCCGCATCCGGTTCCGCATGCAGGCGGAAGGCCTGGTCGCCCACGGCTTCCAGCGCGGCAAACTCGGCCCGCCCCGCCCGGTGGAACAAACGGTGGTCGAGGAAGGCCTGCGCCGCACCCAGCACGATGTTGCCGTAGACATCGTGCTGGAAGTGTTCCTGTGCCTGATTGCCCACGCGCACGGGGCCGTTGCCCCGGTAGCCGGGCAAGTGGTCGAGCATCGATTCGGGCAGCTGCTCTTCCAGGCCGATGCCGTACAGGGGCTGGATGTGGCCGCCTTTCGAGCGGGCGACGATATTCGTCAGCCAGCGCAGATATTCCTCCATCGTGCCCACTTCCGACAGGCTGTTGAGCGCGCGCACGACAAAGAAGGCGTCGCGCAGCCAGCAATAGCGGTAATCCCAGTTGCGGCTGCTGCCCGGCGCTTCGGGGATGCTGGTGGTCATGGCGGCGATGATGGCGCCCGTGTCCTCATACAGCGACAGTTTTAATGTGATGGCGGCGCGGATGACCACGTCCTGCCATTCCAGCGGCACGGCCAGGCGCCGCGTGTAGGTGCGCCAGTAGTTGATGGTTTCCTTCTCGAAGATGCGCGCCGTCTCGTCGATGCCGCCGGCCAGGGTTTCATCGGGACCCAGCAGGAAGTTGGCCGTGCCGCCCAGCACGAAATACGTTTCGCTCAGTACATAGTTGAGCGATACATCGGTGTTCAGGCGCAAGGTCTGTTCCGGCCCCACATAGCGGATGTGGTGGCTGCCCTGGGTGATCTGCGGCGCCAGCTTGCCCCAGTCGTAGCGGGGACGCAGGCGCACGCGGATGCGCACGGCGTGGTCCAGCGGGCGGACCCGGCGGATCAGCATCAGCGGGCGGAACATGCGGTCGCGGCTGAGGAAGCGGGGGGCGAAATCCGTGATTTCCACGCCGCGCCCCAGCGTGTCGTACAGCCGCGTGCGCAAAACGGCCGTGTTCGGCTCGTAGACTTGCTCGCTGCGGGCGAAGTTTTCGATGTCGATGGCCCAGACGCTGCCGTTTTCAGTGCCGTCCAACAAGCGGTTGAAGACGGGATCGCCATCGAAACGGGGCAGGCAGGACCAGACCACCTGCCCCGCCTGGTCGATCAGGGCGCTGAAGGCGCAATTGCCCACCACGCCGCAGTTGAGGGATGCTTGCGCGGGCGCGCCGCCGGGGGTGTCATGAGTTGTCATCATCTGCTCCTTCAGGGGATACGGAGGCGGCCAGCAGCGCGGCGCGCAAGGCGCCGGGGCTGGCCAGGCGCAGGGTGGCGGCGCTGGGGCCGCTGCCCACTTTCACGCCCTGCCCGCCTGCTTGTTGGACATAGGCAAAGCCTGCCTCGTCGGTGGTGTCGTCGCCCGCAAACACGGGCCGGCGCCCGGCGAACGGGGTTTCCTGCATGAAGGCGGCGATGGCGCCGCCCTTGTCGGTGGCGGCCGGCTTGGCTTCGAGGACCATTTTGCCATGCAATAACAAAATTCCCGGGCACGCTTGCACGGCCGCCGTCATTTCCTGCAAGCACAATTGTTCCAGTTGCGGCGCCAGCCGGTAATGCAGGGCCACGGCGCCCCGCTTCCGTTCCACCAGCAAGCCGGGATAGAGCGCGGCCAGCGCCTGGGCGCGCGCCAGCACGGGCGACAAGTCGGGCGTGGCCGCCACGGTGAACCTGCCGTCGGCGCCGCGCCGCTCCACGCCGTGCACGCCCGCCACCGGCACGACCAGGGGCGCCAGCATGGCGTCGATCTGCGCCACGGGACGCCCGGAAATGAGGGCCAGCGCGCCGCCATGGCGCTCGGCCAGCAGCGCCAGCGCCTCGACCACGCCCGGTTCCAGGCGCACGCCGTCGGGCGTGGACGCCAGGTCGACCAGGGTGCCGTCGAAATCGAGGAAGACGGCCGTCCCGGGCGCACTCAGCAGCTGCAACAGCGCCGCGCCATCGTCAATGAAAGCCGCCATCACATCCCCTTGCGCCGCTTGATGCGGCTGTGGGCGTCGATCTTGGTCATGACCTTGTCGCGCTGGCGCAGACGGGCCGCGTCCAGCAGCATGCGCCCGGCCCAGCGGTAGACGTTGAAATGCTTGACCCTGGCCCGCATGCTTTTCATGCGCTCGCGCTGTTCCACGGGCGGCATCACGAGAGCGCGGTACAGGGCATCCGCGCCCTGTTCGATGTGATACGGGTTGATGATCAGCGCTTCGTGCAATTCGCGCGCCGCGCCCGTGAACTGCGACAGCACCAGCACGCCCATCTCGTCATCGCGTGCGGCAATGAATTCCTTGGCCACCAGGTTCATGCCGTCATGCAAGCTTGTCACCATGCACACTTCCGAGGCGCGGAAATAGCGCTGCAAGTCGTCCTGGCCGTGGTGCTCCGCCTTCAGCAGGATGGGCACGTAGTCGCCGCTGCCGAAACGGCGGTTGATGCGCTCGACCATCTTGCGCACCCTGGCGTCAAAGCTTTGATATTCATCGAGCGAAGCGCGGCTGGGAGCGGCGATCTGCACGAAAGTAAAATGCCCCACCATGCCGGGCTGCTGCTCCAGCATGCGCTCGACGGCCTGGAAGCGCTCGACGATGCCTTTCGTGTAATCGAGGCGGTCGACGCCGATGCCCAGCAAGTGGTCTTGCGCCACGCCCAGTTCGCTGCGGAGCTGCGCGCGGCACGTGGCCACGTCGGGCTGCGCCGGATCGTCCTCGGGCCAGGCGATGGAAATCGGGTAATCCTCGACCTGCGTCATCTCGCCGCCATAGGAAATGACGGACGCTTCCGGCTCGATGCGCGTTTCCAGGTAGCGGTCCACCGTTTCCAGGAAATTCTTGCGGTGGAATGGCGTGTGGAAGCCCAGGATGGTGCTGCCCAGCAAGCCGTCGAGGATTTCCTCGCGCCATGGGCAAATGCCGAACGATTCCGAGTTCGGCCACGGGATATGCCAGAAGGTGATGATCGTCGCCTTCGGCAAGGCTTCGCGCACCATGCGCGGCAGCAAGGCAAAATGGTAATCCTGCACCAGCACGACGGGGTTGTCCGTCTTCGCTTCGGCGATCACGGCGTCGGCAAAACGGCGGTTGACCTTCACATACTGGTCCCAGTCGGACGAGCGGAACACGGGGCGCACGTGGGCGATATGGCACAGCGGCCACATGCCTTCATTGGCGAAGCCATAATAGTAGCCCTGCTCTTCTTCTTGCGTCAGCCACACGCGGCGCAAGGTGTAGCTGGGATTGTCGGGCGGCACGGGCACGTGGTCGAACTTGTCCACCGTCTCGCGGTCGGCGGAACCGGCGCCATGCGCGATCCACGTGCCGGAACAGGCGCGCATCACGGCCTCCACGGCCGTCACCAGGCCGCTGGCGGGCCGCTGCACGGCAATGCCGGCATCCGTTTTCGTGTGGATATACGGCTCGCGGTTCGACACGACCAGCACTTGATCTCCCGCAAGGTCCGCTTCCAGCAAGCCGCGCAGTTTCTCCGGCGTCCAGTCGGATGACCAGCCGTTGTCGCCCTGGCGTTCCAGATGGTATTCCTGCAGCAATTCGCGCAAGTCGCCGATCAGCGGCTGCATTTCCGGCGGCGGCGCGGGCGCGGCGGCGGGCGCCGTGGCGGCGGCCACGGCGCCATTACTCTTCGGCAGCAATTCGCCCCGCAAGATATCTTTCACGGCCGACAGCCAGCCGCGCCAGCTCAGGTGGGCGACGAACACGGTCATCAGGGAAATCAGCACGGCCAGCACGGCCAGGAAGGTAAAGATGAAACGCTTGGTATCCGTATTGCGGCGCTCGACAAAGCTCATGTCCTGCACCAGCACCAGGCGGCCCAGCTGGGTGGCGTCCTGCATGACGGGCGTTTCGCTGAGGTGGACTTGCCCTTGCGGCAGTTGCGCGAGAGATTTGTAGAGGCCGCCCGTGGCGGGCGTGCTCCAGCAGCCGATGGAGGTGGGGTATTGCGCGGACTGGTACAGCAAGTGGCCCGCGTTGTCGCAAAAGCCGATGGCGATCAAACGTTCGTCGCGCGTGGCGCCCTGGAACAGTTCTTTGACGCGCGTGGCGTCCTGCGCGGGCAGGTATTCGGTGAGCGAGGGCCGGAGAGTTCCAGCAAGCAATTCGGCCCGGCTGTCGAGATCGCGCACATACCAGCGCAGGGTAATGTTGTCGAGCAGGGGTACCACAATATAGGCAAACAATCCCAGCACCAGGGCCAGTGGCAGGATGAAGCGCAAGGACATTCGCAGTGATCGTACTATCATCGTTTTCCTTTGCAGACATGAACAACCATTGCAAGTATGGCTATATTTCCATTGCGGCGGCGCCCGTTTGCTTTCCGTATTGAAACGTCAACATGGCATGGCGCAGCGCAGCAATTTCTTCCAGTATCCGCCTTGACGCAGGTCTTATCCGTACGGCAACGCACGCCCCCGTTACGCCATCTGCCCGTAAAATAGCCGCTTCCGACATCCATTTCATTTAAAGACAAGGAGTTTTCGCCTATGGATCTCAGCACGTTCCACTCGCTGATGGGAGGCCCGCTGCGCTCGGCGCTGACCGTGCTCGTTTCCGCCCTGCTCGTCACCCTGGTCGCCATCGGCGTGCACCGGGCCGGCATCGGCTTGCTGAAAAGACTGGCCAATGGCCGCCCGTTCACCACCAACGCCACGCGCGTGGCCTTCCGCGCCAGCCAGCTGTGCGTGATCGTCTTCGGCCTGCGCATGGTGCTGGCCGGCGCGCCCGACGACACGCCGGGCCTCGTTGCCATGTCGCATGTCACCAGCGTGGCGCTGATCATCGCGCTGACCTGGCTGGCCATGCAATGCATCCAGGCCCTGTCCATCACGATTTCCGAAGTCAACCCCGTCGACGTGGCCGACAACCTGCGCGCGCGCCGCCTGATCACGCAGGCCCGCGTGCTCACGCGCAGCGCGCACGCCATCGTCGTCATCCTGGGCCTGGCCTTTGTGCTGCTGACCCTGCCCGGCGCGCGCCAGATCGGCGCCAGCCTGCTCGCTTCGGCCGGCGTGGCGGGCCTGGTGGCCGGTATCGCCGCCCGTCCCGTGCTGGGCAATTTCATTGCTGGGCTGCAGATTGCGTTTTCGCAACCCATCCGCATCGACGACGTGCTGATCGTCAATGGCGAATGGGGCAAGGTCGAGGAAATCAAGGGCACGTATGTGGTCGTGCGCGTGTGGGACGAGCGCCGCCTGATCGTGCCGCTGCAGTGGTTCATTGAAAATCCGTTCGAGAACTGGACGCACAGCTCGTCCACCCTGCTGGGCACGGTGTTCCTGTGGCTCGATTTCAGCATCCCGCTCGACCCGCTGCGCGCAGAGCTGACGCGCATCTGCGAGTCCGCCGCGCAATGGGATGGCCGCGTCTGCACGGTGCAGGCGACGGATTCGAACGAGCGGGCTGTGCGCGTGCGCTTCCTCGTCAGTGCGGCAGATTCGGGCCTGGCTTTCGAGCTGCGCTGCATCGTGCGCGAGCAGATGCTGGCCTTTATCACGGCCCGCTATCCGCACGGCCTGCCCCGTTTGCGCTCCACGCACGACCCCGTCGAGTTGCGCGCCATGCAGGCGCAGAACGACAGCGTGTCGCTGTACAAGGCGTAAAGAAACCGTGCGGCGCGCTGCCCTTGCCGGCGCGCCGCTACAATGGACCGCATGAGCACCACCGCCTGGTTCATCCTGATCGGCTGCCTGATGCTGGCGCGCGGCCTGGGCGCCGACGGCATTGCGCGCCTGCCCTTGACTTCGGCCATCGCTTACCTGGGCGCGGGCCTGCTGCTGGGGCCCATGTTTCTCGGCCTGTTTGCGTTCGACCTGGTGCAGCAAGCACCCCTGCTGGAAACCCTGACGGAAATCGCCGTCCTCATCTCCCTGTTTTCCGCCGGCGTCAAGATGCCCGTGCCGTTCAGCCTGGCGCGCTGGCTGCCGCCGCTGCGCCTGGCGTGGCTGTCGATGGCCCTGTCCGTGGCCCTGGTGGCCGCCTTTGCCTGCCTGGTGCTGGGCCTGCCCCTGGGCGCGGGCGTGCTGCTGGGCGCCATCCTCGCGCCCACCGACCCCGTGCTGGCCACGGACGTGCAGCTGCGCCATGCGGGCGACAGCGAACAATTGCGCTTCATGCTGACCAGCGAAGCGGGCATGAACGATGGCAGCGGCTTTCCTTTCGTCATGCTGGGCCTGGGCTTGCTGGGCCTGCATGAGCTGGGCCCCCATGGCGCCACCTGGCTGTGGCGCGATCTGTTCTGGGCCAGCGGAGCCGCCATCGCCCTGGGCGCGGCCGGCGGCGCGCTGCTGGCGTGGCTGGGCTGGCAGGTACGGGCCAAGGAACCGAAGCATGCGATGCTGGACGACCTGGCTGCCCTGGGCCTGATCGCCTGCGTGTATGGCGTGGCCACCTGGCTGCACGCGTGGGGCTTCCTGGCCGTGTTCTTTGCGGGCGTGGCCCTGCGCCAGACGGAACTGCGGCTGGCCGGCGCGCCCAAGGACCGGCAAGGCTTGCTGCAGGCGCAAGCAAGCCACGCTGTTTCCGCCGCCAGGCCGCACGGCAGCGAGGTGCCGCTGACCGTCAGCGGCGAGTCGCTCGTCTTCAAGGAACACCTGGAACGCCTGTCCGAACTGACCCTGGTGCTGTTGCTGGGCGGCGCCGTCACGGCTGCCGCCTGGAGCTGGCGGGCGTGGAGCGTGGCGCTGTTCCTGCTGCTGGTGGCGCGCCCGGCCAGCGTGATGCTCGGCTTGCTGGCCTCGGGCACCAGCATGCGCCTGCGGGGCCTGGCGGCCTGGTTCGGCGTGCGCGGCATCGGCTCGCTGTACTACCTCAGCTACGCCATCGCGCATGGCTTGCCGCGGGGGCTGGCGCGCGAACTGGCCGACATCACCCTGGTCGTCGTCATCCTTTCCATCGTCGCGCACGGCTTGACGGTCAAGCCCCTGCTGGAACGCTACTGGCGCAAATAAGCACCGGCCGGGCCCGTTTGTCATTGCTACACAGCAATCTTTTGCCAATCAACCCTATGCTGAGCGGAAATATTGTTAAGATAATTAAAAACAGCCAAGAGAGAATCAATGAAACGAAGAAGCGTGCTGGGACTGGGTGTCTCACTGGCCCTGCTGCAAACGGGCTGCGCCACCGATCCGGCCAGGCTGGCGTGGGAAACGGAATTTGACGGCTTCATGCGCGATGGCCTGGCCCGCACGGAAACGCCGGGCATGGGCGTGGCCGTGGTGCGCGGCGAACAGACCATTTTTGCGCGCGGCTATGGCTGGGCAGATATCCAGGCCGGCAAGAAGGCCGACGCCAGCACGGCGTTCCATATCGCCTCAGTCAGCAAGCTCGTCACGGCCACGGCCATCATGATGCTGCTGGAACAGGGCGCCTTCCAGCTAGACGACAAGGTGGCGGCCTATCTGGACTTCCCGCTCATGCATCCGAAGTTCCCCGACGTGCCCATCACCTTTCGCCATCTGCTCAACCACACCTCGGGCATTTCCGATGCCGTGTACGAAAAGACGACGGCGTTTGCCGTGCAGGGCGACCCCCGCCTGCCCCTGCGCGACTTCGTCAAGGGCTATCTGTCGCGCGGCGGCGCCTGGTATGACGCGGATCTGTCGTTTGCCGCCCGGCCCGGCACGGAATGGCGCTACAGCAATGTGGGTATCGCCCTGCTCGGCTATCTGGTGGGCCGCGTGAACCCGGACGGCCTCGACGCCTTTGCGCACGAGCACCTGTTCGAACCGCTGGGCATGGACAGCACGGCCTGGAACCTGGCCGGCTTGCCGCGGCGCGCCGTCGTCGCCCAGCCGTATGCGCACAGGGAGCCGGGCCTGCAAGTGCTGCCGCCCGTCGGCTATCCGGACTGGCCGGCGGGACTGCTGCGCAGCTCGGCGCATGACTTTGCCCGTTTCCTGGCCATCTTCAGCAATGGCGGCCGGGTCGATGGCCGCCGCTATTTGCAAGATGCCACCCTGCAATCATTTTTTGCCCCGCAAGCGGCCCCCGTCGTGCCTGCCGATTCGTCCGTGCGCCAGGCCCTGGCCTGGCAGCTGCGCGACGTGGACGGCAGGACCCTGGCCACGCACAGCGGCGGCGACCCGGGCGCCGCCTCCGTCGTCTGCGTCGACCGCGCCAGCAGGACAGCCGTGCTGGCCTTTGCCAACGTCAGCGCCGACAAGGAATTTCGTTCATTCCAGAAAGAAGTCGTGCAGCGCCTGCTCGCGCATGGCGGCAGCGGCGCGCCCGCTGCCAAAAAGGCCTAGGCGAAGGCCTAGGCGCCGAACCAGCCGCGCAGCTTGTCGGCGGCCCGTTCCTTGACGTCGGCCGTGATGTAGGTGGCGACCGTGGCGACGGCCGCCGCCAGCACGGCCAGGTCGTCCGCATAGCCGACCACGGGCGTGATGTCGGGAATCGCATCGATGGGCGAAATGAAGTAGCCGAGCGCGCCATAAATCGCCGTCTTGGCCCACAGCGGGGTATTCGGCTGCTGCGCCGCGTAGTACAGCCACAGGGCTTTCTCGATGACTTCGCGCCCCGCCGTCCTGGCGAACTTGACGACCTTGTCCCAGAAACTGTCATCCGTGTATTTTTTCTCATACTGCTTGTCGGCCTGGGGGGCGTGGTCTTCTTCCAGATTCCTTTTTCTGCCAAACATCTGCTGCTCCTGTCTGCCGCGCACGGCGTTACGAATGCGCACCTTAGCATAACGGCGCGCCGGACGCGCGGCGGGCAAGGTAAGCGATCGCCATGCAAATCTCCGCCACCAGAACGGCATCGCCCGCCTGGGCAAGCCCGGCAAGTTCCGCTACCCGGCCGTGCTGGAATCGTATCTGGGCGGCAGTTTATTGGAAGGCATGCGCGCGCGGGCGCGGCAGCAGTTACAGGAGGACTTGCCGGCGCTGGCGCCGGAGGAAGCGGCCGTGCTGACCTTGCTGCAGCAGCGCCTGCAAGGCGCCGCGCCCATCAAGCCTGGCGCCCCGGCTGGGGCTGGCACCGGGCCGACAGCTTGAAGGCATCGCTGTTACACAGCGGCATGCTCTGATGGCCCGCATCGCGCGCCACGGGCGCCGGTGCGCCATCGACGGGCTGCGTGTCGCCGAGCTTGACGAAGGTGGCGGCCAGGGTCGAGAGCGTAAACAGGCAGATCAGCAGGAATGGCTTGTTCAAGTAAATGGACTGGCCTGGCTTTTGCATCGCATACTCCGTCGGACTGGTTGGCTGTTGCAGCATGAATACGATCATCGCGTGTTTCCGCAAGGCATACAATCAGACAGTTTCGACAAGATGGGTAGGACGGCGCTGACAAACACAGCCATGCATCAGCTTGCGCGCACTGACAAAAATTAGAAATGCAGCAGGCATCCGGAGATTATCCGGGATTGGCGCCCGCGACTATTCCTGCCGATATAAAAATCGGCAACACATAAAACAGGAAAAATTAAATATAATCGCCTTTATTTTCAATTCCTCCAAAAAAAAATGATCAGCAATACAGATGAAATAGCGCGATGCAATTGCATGCCCGCCCTCGCATAATATGAAGGGAATAAATCGCCCCCCTTTAAAACAGACGCGGCGATTTATTTTTTAACATGTCAGCATGCAAGCATGCGCCAGCGGCGCGGGACCAAGGCGCAGGCGCAAGGGGACTGGCTGCTGCCGCCCGATGCTTAGGCCGCTTCAAGCATGGCCTTCAGGGCAGGCACGCCAAGGCAACTCCATTTCTGGTTCTGGCCGCCGTTGTATGGCCAAACGAGGATGGGATTGCCGGGCGTGGCATTGTTGTTGGCGTTGTCCAGCACCATTTGCGGGTACTGCACGTTCGAGATGTTCGGCGCGCGGCCCACCCAATTCCACAACTGGCTGGTGCGGCCCAGGACCATCGAGGCAACGATCACCTGGCCCTGCTGGCCGTCGTAGCCCTGCACGTCGAGGCACAGGCTGGGATTCGATGCCAGGGTGATGTAGCCGGAGTTCGGGTCCATATTCCATTGCGAATTCGTGCCGCCGATACCGGAAAGAACTTGCAGGGTAACGGGCGAACCCGCCGCCGCACTATTCACACCGATACACAGATTCGTATTTTGCAGGCTTTGGATTACATATGCAGTCATGCTATATCTCCAATTGAGTTTTCGACGTTAATATATCGGGCTGGCAGCAAGATATATTAGCGGAGCTGTTTTGCAGCAGAGTCAGTATGGACCCATTTTTTTGATTTATTATCACGCTTTGTCACTTTAAAACATATATATTGATGAGCTAAAATTAATTAAATTCATTAATTAAAAACGATAGATCACCAGCCGCGCGAACGGCCAGACCCGGCGCCGGGGCAAGATTGTCGGCATATTTGACAGTACGCCTGGCAGCAAGGGGGCCGGTGCGTCCAAGTCATTGTTTTGCAAGCGATAAATTTTCAGGAATGCTTCCTGCTTGGCCCGTTGCCAGGACCGCGCGGCGGCCCGCACCGGGGAGCGATCATGACGCGGATCCAACGGCATATCACACAAACACTGCTATCGCTGCTGGGCCTCATGCTGTGCATGATGTCCGCCGCGCATGCTGCCACCATCGGCTACACGGCAACCGCGCTGGGCGGCACGCAGTGGCGCTACGACTATACCGTCAGCAATACCACGTTGACCGCTCCCATCAGGGAATTCACGCTGTTCTTCGGCGTGGGCCAGTACGCCAAGCTGCACAACGTTTCCACGGCGCCGGGCTGGGACGTGCTGCAGGTACAGCCCGACGCGGCCATTCCCGCCAGCGGCTACCTCGATGCGCTGGCGCTGGCCGGCGGCATCGCCCCCGGTGCCACGGCCACGGGCTTTTCCATCACCTTCGATTACCTGGGCGCGGGCAGCCCCGGCGCCCAGCCGTTTTCCATCGTCGACCCCGTCTCCTTCATCGAGCTCGAGACGGGACTCACGCAGCCGGCCGCCATCGCCCTGCCCTCCACGCCATGGCTGCTGCTGGCCGGCATGCTGGGCCTGGCCTGCCTGCGGCGGCGCCAGCTGGCTGCCGCTGCGCTGGCCGCCGCGCTGGCGCAGGGCCTGTGCGCGTGCGGCGGACCGAACGATCCCACGCAGCCGCCCACGCCAAAAATCATGCTGGCTGCCGCGCCCGCCAGCGTCCAGGCGGCCGGGGACTTCGAAGTGACCTCGCTGGAAAAAGTGGCCGAACAGCGCGTCAGCCGCACGGCCTGGGACTACACCTACCGCGTGCACATCCGCAACAACAGCAGCGCGGCGGCCAGCAATGTACGGGCCGTGCTGGCCAGCGTGCCCGAAGGCAGCACCATCATCGATGGCGACGTGCTGGCCGGCAGCATCGACGCGGGCGCCACCGTCACGCCCGACGACACCATCATCTTGCGCATCGAGCGCGACATCGCCTTCCAGAGCGGGGCACTGGCGTGGACCTTCAGCGCCAACGCCAGCATCGAGCTCGATCCCGTGCGGCCCGCGCAGGTGGTCGTGCTGTCGCTGGCCGAGCTGGGTTTTACGGACGGCGCCGACGGCGTCAAGGCCAGCGGCGCCGTCACGGACGTGCTGCTGCAGGACGCCAGCCTGCGCTTTTCCACGCCCGGCGACACGGGCACGGACCAGCACGCACAGTTTTTTCTCAGCAAGGGCAACAGCGTCACCACCCTGAACTTGCTGATCCAGACGGAACTGCCCACGGCCGTGGAAACCTATGTGGAGCCGGACGACGACGGCAACGTGCCCGCCGCGGCGCCCGTGCTGGCCATCACGGGGCTGGGGCCGAACAACCGCCTGCGGCCGGCCGCCCTGGAATTCCGCCTGGTGGGCGCCGCCCCCACGACCCTGCAGGACGACAGCGACGGCCTGCTGTCGATGCCGGGCGGCGCCTCAGTCAGCCTCAAGCAGTATTGGGTCTACGATGCGGCCAGCAACAGTTTCCGCATCAGCGCCGCCGCCATGCAGCAGATGCTCGTGCTCCTGCCCAACGGCGTCTACGAGATAAACCTCAATTTCGTTTCGCGGGACGGCGAATTTACGGCCAGCTATACCTTGATCGCCATCAAGTCCGGTGCCGTGCTGCAAGGCCAGCTGCGCACGCCCGCAGGCGGCAACGCCACTGGGCTGGCGGGCAAGAAAATGCTGTTGACCGGCTATAACAGCCACCAGCGCCAGGTGGCCGTGGTCGACGCCACGGGCGCCTTCCATTTCGATGGCGTGCTGCCCGATACCTACCAGCTGACCTTGAACGACCTCGTCCACCCGGGCGTGGTCAGCGTCAGCACCGCCGTCTTCGACAACAGCACCACCATCAACGTGGCCATCGTCTATCCATACGGCCCCGGCCTGGCCCAGCGCGCCGCGCCGCAAGGCTACGTGGCCGCCACGGTCACGCAGGATGGCGCCGGTCCGCCCGCGCGCGCCGAGGCAGCCGCGCCCCGTGCCGTGCCGGACGTGACGCCGCAGGATGACGAGGGCAGCAAGGAATTCACGGCCACGGCGGCCGCGCAAAACCAGACCGTCAGCGTACCCGTCAGCTACACGGTGCCGAAAGGCACGAAAAACGTGGGCGTGAAAATCACCGTCAGGACGGCCGAGTACCCCGTCTACACGACGGCGCAAAGCCAGTACAACGATACCTGGTCCTACTCCGTCACCGGTTTGCCCGGGGTCAACCTGGCCGCCGCCGGCGCCGTCAACCAGAGCCACTACACGCAGGGCACGATCGTCAAGACGGATTGCGTCGACGTCAGCAAGCAAACAAAGGATGGGGCGCTGACCCTGGGCGGCAACGTCAGCGCGACGAATATCGGCGACAGCTTCCTGCCCACCGTGACGACGGTGGAACTGAGCCTCGTGTGCAAGGGTTTGAAGGTGACGCAGGCGAAATTCCTCTCGCCGAACAAGGCCGGCCACCCCGTGCTGCAGCCAATCAAGCTGACGGGCAATTTGCCGGGACCGTATGTATCCGTGTCGCAAGGCGCGACCACGGCCACCCATACCTTGCCGCTGGAACTGCACTACACGCCGACGGCGGCGACGATCACGGAAGTCAACATCGGCATGTCGGCCGGCGGCGGCGATCCCGCCTTCAGCACGGTGAATCTATTGTCTCAGGTCAATACCAAGAGCCCCGGCAAGGTGAAATTTCCCAGCCTGGTGCTGCCCGTCTTCGCCGGTGACAAGCTCGACAAGAAGGCCGTCGTCACGGTGCGCCTGAAGGGCCGCATCGACAATACCGATGCCAGCTCCGACCCGGCCGAAGGGGGGCAAGTGGAATTGAAGGGCGACACGGCCTACATTCCCCTGTACCTGGCCAACAATGACGCGGCGCTGGCGGCGCGGCGCTACGGCACGCGCGATGCGGGCGGCGATTCGTGGGCCACGCGCCTGGCCATCGCCTGGCTGGCGGGCAATGCCTACCGCTTCGACGACATCAGCGGCCAGCACGTGACGCAGACGGCGGCGGGCCGCTCCATCCTCGGCCACAGCGGCCACAGCGACGGCCAGCAGATCGACTTGCGCTACGCGGACGGCACGGGCGGCTACACGGATGCGCTGGGCGGCCAGGGCAATGGCGCCGCCATCAAGAAGCTGATCGCCGACGCGAAGGCGGAAGTGCTGGCCAACCCGCCGCAAAAGCCCAGGCTGGCGGCCTTGGTGGCCTGGATCGCGGCCAACCGGGCCATGCTGGCCCAGGAAGCGTTGCCGGCCAGGACGCGCGTCGTCTACATCGGTCCCAGCTTCGTCAAGCTGGCCCTCGTCGACGGGCGCTTTTCCGCCGATCCGGCCGACAAGATCCCCGGCGCGGGCGCCTGGCTCAAGCCGATGAAAGTCCATATCGAAAAAGGACACCTGAGCCACTGGCACATCAGCCTGACGGCCCATCCGTGAACGGATGCCGCGATGGCGTCAGGCCGGCAAGTCGGACAGTTCCAGCTCCGAAAACCCGGCCCGGCGCCGCGCTTCCAGGTTGAACGGGCCGCGCAGGGTGGGCGCTTCGTAGCGCAGCGCCAGTTCCGCATACGTGGCGCGCAATTCCAGGCCCCTTTGCTCGCACAGGTAGCCGTACCAGCGGTTGCCGATTTCCACGTGCCCCACTTCATCGCGCAGGATGATGTCGAGGATGGCGGCGGCGGCCATGTCGCCCGCCTGCGCCAGCTTGGCGCGCAGCGGGGGAATCGCATCGAGTCCCCGCGCTTCCAGCGTGCGCGGCACCAGCGCCATGCGCGCCAGCACGTCGCCGCGCGTCTTGTCGACCATTTCCCACAGGCTGTCGTGGCCGGGAAAGTCGCCATACGTGTGGCCGAGCACCTGCAGGTGGGCCTGCAGCATGGCAAAGTGCGTGGCTTCCTCTTGCGCCACGCGCAGCCAGTCCGTGTAGTATTCAAAGGGCAGGTCCGGGAAGCGCCACAGGGCGTCGAGGGCCAGATTCATGGCGTTGAATTCGATATGCGCGAGCGCGTGCACCAGCATGGCGCGCCCTTCCGGCGTGATCATCGAGCGCCGTCCCACCAGGCGCGGCGGCACCAGTTCCGGACGCTCGGGACGGCCCGGCACAGGGCCCGCCGGCGCCAGCGGCGCCCGCGCGTCGAGCCGCAATGGCGCGCAGGCCATGGCCGCCACCATCGCCCCCTTGGTGGCCGGGTCCCGCTCCAGCAGGCAGGCCAGCGCATACGCGCGCAGCTCGGACGGCGCGGCGGGAGTCAGTGGAGATGATGCGTGCATGGTGCTTCCTTCGTGCGCGTTCTTGAACAAGGGGCGCAGTGTATCAAATTGCCTGCCCCAGCAGCCAGTCCAGCAGCGCCTGCACTCTGGCCGGCAGCGCGGCGCGCGCGCCGTGCACGAGGTAATACGCCTGCGGGCTGGCCAGGTCAAAGCCGCCGAACGGCAAGAGCAGCTGGCCGCTGTCCAGCCACGGCTGCACCAGCCGGCGCCGGCCCATGGCCACGCCCGCGTGGTGGATGGCCGCCTGCGCGCACAGGTCGGCGCGGTCGAAGCGCAGGCTGCGCGCGGGCAGGCTCACCTCCGGCGCCTGCGCGTCCAGCCACAGCCGCCACTCGGCGTCGGGCGCGCAGGCGGGCCAGGCCAGGGTATCGTGCAGCACCGTCGCGCCTGACAAATTGTGCGGCGCATCCAGCAAGCCATGCTCGCGCGCATAGTCCGGACTGCAGACGGGCGCCAGCCATTCATCCATCAGCTTGCGCGCCGCCAGGCCGGGAAAGCTGCCGTCGCCGTAATGCAGCGCCAGGTCCACCTGGCCGGCGCGACAGTCCACGCTGTCATTGCCAACGCGCAAATCAATCGACAAATCCGGATACTGCGCCGCAAACCCGGCCAGGCGCGGCACCAGCCAGCACTGGGCGATGGACGGACGCGCATGCACGGTGATGCTGCCCGCCAGCGCGTCGCCGCCGGCAATGGCCGCGTGCAGGCCGTCCCAGCCCGTTTGCAGGGCGGCGAAGATGCGTGCGCCGTCGGGTGTCAGTCTGACTTGCCGCGTCAGGCGCTCGAACAAGCGCAGACCCAGGCCCGCTTCCAGGCGCGCGATGCGGTGGCTGACGGCGCTGGGCGTGAGCGCCAGTTCCTGCGCGGCCAGCGCGAAACTGGCGTGGCGCGCCGCCACGAGAAACGTGTGCAGGTTGGCGAACTGGCTGGCCGTAAGCCTGACCGACATGGGCACGCCGGATGGCATCACGCGGCTCCGGCCGCCAGCAGGGCGCGGCCCCGCGCCACGTAGGCGGCCATTTCCTCTTGCGGCACCATGCTGCCGCCCGTGCCCCACACCAGGTGCGTGGCCCGCGGCAGATTCTGCTGATACTGGGGTGCCGCCAGCACGGGAGGAATGCCCGCGAAACCGGCCACGGCCGACGGCTCCAGGCGCAGTCCTTGCGTCTGTTCAAGTGTCGCCAGCAAGCGGTACAGCTCTTCATCCGTCACGGTGGCGTAGCCGTCGATCAGCCGCTGCATGGCGCGCCCCACGAAACCGGACGGGCGTCCCACGGCAAGGCCATCGGCGGCCGTGACATTGTCGATGCCGATCTCCTGCACGCTGATCTGCTCGTGCAAGCCCGTATGCACGCCCAGCAGCATGCATGGCGAATGGGTCGGTTCGACGAACACGCAGTGGACGCAATCGCCAAACGCCAGCTTCAGGCCGAAGGCCACGCCGCCGGGGCCGCCGCCCACGCCGCAGGGCAAGTACACGAACAGGGGGTGATCCGCATCGACGGGGACGCCCGCCGCTTCGAACTGTTGTTTCAGACGCTGGCCCGCCACCGCGTAGCCGAGAAACAGATCGTGCGAGTTTTCATCGTCGACGAAGTGGCAGGCGGGGTCGCCCTCCGCCTGTTTGCGCCCCGCCTCCACGGCCACGCTGTAGTCGGTCGCATATTCCACCACCGTGACGCCATGCGCGCGCAATTTGTCCTTCTTCCACTGGCGCGCGTCAGCCGACATGTGCACGGTGGCGCGAAATCCCAGGCGCGCGCTCATGATGCCGATCGACAGGCCCAGGTTGCCCGTGGAGCCGACGGCGATCGCATACTGGCCGAAGAACGCCCGCACGGCGTCGCTGGCCAGCACGCTGTAATCGTCGCCCTCCTTCAGCAGGCCCGCATCGAGCGCCAGCATTTCCGCGTGTTTCAGCACTTCATAGATGCCGCCGCGCGCCTTGATCGAGCCGGAAATGGGCAAATGGCTATCCTGCTTGAGCCACAGCTGGCCGCTGGTCATGCCCAGCGCCGCCTGCATGGCGGGCAGCGGCACGACGGGCGACTCGATGATGCCGCCGCTGGCCTGCGTTTGCGGAAAAGCCTGGGCCAGGTAGGGCGCGAAACGCGCCAGGCGCGCGCTGGCCTGCGCCACATCGTCGGCCGTCAAGCCCACATCGTCCAAGCCTTCGGCGGCCGGCGCGATGCGGGGGTTGAACCAGCTCATGGGCTGCAAGGCCATCAATTCTGTAATCAGGGGAAATTGCTCGCGCAAGGCGGCGATGGCGGGAGTGGGCAACATGGCTAGCTCGTGAAGGAACAAACCATGATTAGACCGCATCCGGGCGCCGCTGGCAAAGGATGGTTGGTCAGGCAATAGATGACGCAGAATCACCTGTGAGGGCACTGATGGGGCCAATCGCATCCCCAGGGACACCCATCCGGCCGTTTCGCCGGGTGCACTTGCGGCCTCGCGGCGCAAAACCCGGGCTCCTGCCCATTGAATCAGCTGTCATCATCAGACGAGATATCGCTGGCAGTGTCCATCCCGGCATCGGTAATCACGCCTTGTTTTATATTGCTGCCAGCCAGATAGCAGACAAATTTCACCTTATCCTTGGCATCATACAGATCCAGTGCATTGCGCATACGGTTTTCGAATGCCTTGTACTTGCTGTTATTCGTCCCCCCGTCCTGAGCGAAAACATTTTTGGGATCCCTTCCATTGCCACCATTTTGCTTGCCCAACACGTGGCCGGCCTCGGGGTTGGTGAAATCGTTATACAGCGGCTCGATTGCGCCGCTATCGCTGAACTTCCCATCCTTGCTTTTCACTTCATACCTGGCGCGATATTTTTCCACGCCCACCCATCCCTTATTCCCCGCACTTGTCCCCCCCTTGAAGTCTTTCACCTGTCCCTCGGCCCATATCGACTTCTTGTTTTTTTATTCGTTACCAAAGACACCTTTTTCATGCGCTGGATGGGATAGGTGGAAGTGGCTTGCTGCACACTCGGGGACAGGCCTTTGGCATAGCTGTTTGCCGCAGCCGGCGCCTGAGGTGGCTGTGCGACTTGATGGCTGCTGTACGCCAGCTGATGAAAATCCACCGCTTGCATCGGCCGATCGTGGTTGCTGCCTGCTTCTTGCGTTTGAGTCAGCTCGCGCGCAAGCGATTTGCCTGCTTGACCTTGTGTTTTGTAAGCATGCGTATGCATATTTCCCTTTCAGATCTTCTTTTACTTCCATAAAATGGACCCGGAAGACTGAAATGATCACCATTCCAGTCCGCATTTTCAAGCAAGGTCAACACACCAGCAAAGCGCTGTCGCGCAAGCACACGGTGGCGGCCTGGAAATAGATAGCAGCAGCTTAGCCGCCGCTTTCCTCTGCGCTCCAGACATCGCTCCTGGCTGGCGCCACTGTCACTTCGATAGCCTGCGCGTCCGACTTGATCGCCAGCAAACGCTCCCGATACAGGTAGAACGCCGCCTTGCATACTTTATCCGTGTAATAGGCATTGAATCCGCCGCTAATTGCGGCACCGGCAATGGGGATGACATTCGCCAGTTTTGCCTTTGTCAGATTGATGCTGAGGGCCTTCGCGATGGACAACACTGCCTGAACAAATACACTTTTTTCCAGCTGTTCCCAGGTCTTCTTCTTGGCTACCTCTTGCGCAATCTTCACCAGATGCGACAAGGCGGCTTGCTTCCCGCCATCTGTCGTACTCGAGGCAAGGGCCAGGATATTCAGTGAAAAAAGACGCTCCTCCTGAGAGGACATGTCAAACCCGCAGTAGCTGCCATATTCTCCGATGGCGCGCAGGTTCATTGCCAGCAGCGCCACCATGTCTGCGGGAATGGCCGCCAAGGCAACCAGGGGGTTGATGACGGCAGTCCCTCCGGCCGCGGCGCCCTCAACGAGGGCGATACCTTCGTATTTCGTATCCAGCCAGCCGATTGCCCTGTCAATCGTTTGCAGATCCAGCAACTGCACCTGCTCCAGCTGCGTAATATCCCGCCTGGAGATCTCGGACAGCTCCTTGAGAATGGCGGATGGCCTGACGGACCATTGCGAAGCATCATTCACCAGGCCCACGACGCCATTCATCGCCTTGGTACAGGTTTCTGTAAAACCGGGAATTTTATCGACTGTCTGCCCTGCGATTGCAAAAGGTTTGTTGACATAGCCCATGGCCGTGTCGAACCAGGTTTGACGGGGATTTTTCCATGCATGGATTTGCACAAGCGCGCGTTTTTCATAGTCTGACAGCAAAAAAGAATCTCCTAAATTAGTAAGCAAAGTGACCTGAGCAATATCAACGGCAAGGCGCTTACGCTTGCCAATACCAGCGACCTGTCCATGCTTCAGTCTGCATTATTTGCGGGAAAGAGAATAACAAATTAGCGAAAAGAAACATACTCGCATTGTCACGAACTGTCCGACGCCACCGGTTGCAAAGGTGGCAAGCCTGGGGCGCCCTCCAGCCCCGGATGGAAAGCTGCAGGGCGCCTTTTCTCCCTGCCCGCCCTAGAACGTCAGCTGCAGCCCCACATCAATCGACCTGCCCTCGGCCGGCAGCGCTTGCAGCGCGCCGCCGTTCGCCTTCAGGCCCGACAGGTAGACGCCGCCCAGCGGGTCCGCATACGCGCGGTTGAACAGGTTGCTGACGCCGGCGCTCAGGCTGGCCATCTTGCCCAGCGCGACGCTGCTGCGCAGGTTGACGAGCGCATAGCCGCCCGTTTCCGGTTCCAGGCGGCGCGCATCGACCTTGTCCTTGCGGGCAACGATCTTCGTTTCGATGCGGCTGCTCCAGGCGCCCAGCTTATGCTCGACGGCCAGCACGGCGTTGAGCGGCATCATGCGGTACAGGTCGCCGCCATCGCTGCGCTTGCCCCGCGTATAGGCCGCATTGCCGCTGGCGGTCAGGCTGCCCCACTGGCTGCTGCGCGCCAGCGGCAGCTGCCACGCCAGGTTCACGCCGTACAGCCTGGCATCGTGGTTGGCAAAACGCAGCAAGTTGCCGTTGGCGCCCATCTTCATGTACGGATGGAAGGACGCCAGCACGTCGGCGTCGATGTAATTGTCGACCTTGCTGTAGTAGGGGTTGACGCGCAAAAACCAGCCCTCCTCGCCGCCGCCATGCCAGTCGGCCGTCAACGCCGCCGTGTAGGCCGTCTCAGGCTTGAGGTCGATATCGCCCACATAGCCGTTGCCGTCGCCAAACCAGTTGGTCATGGTCATGGCCATCGAGCCGCGGCCCCACGAGTAGCGTTCGTACAGATTGGGCGAACGCACCTTGCGCGCCAGCGCGAATTCATAGCTGCTGGCAGCGTCCGGCGTGAAAGTGGCTTGCGCCGAGGCATCGATATTCGTGTCGCGCCGGCTGCGGCTGCGCGCATTGAAGGCGGCGGCCGCCATGGAATCGGCCATGTTCATCATGTTGGTGCCGTACGATTGCACGGCGCCCGTGTCCATGCGCACGGATTCGCCGCGCAAGCCCAGCACGCTGGTCCAGCGCGCATCGTGGCGCGTTTCCAGTTCGCCGAACAGCACGGTACGGTCGCGCTTGCCGTCATTGATGTTCAGATAGGTGCGCGGCCCCATCATCATGGAACCGGGCACGGCCGGCCAGTAATCGTCGAGGCGGAAGCCGTGCCATTCCTGGCCCAGGCGCAACTCGCCCGCAGCCATCGGCAGGCTGGCCATCAGCGCGTAGCCCGTATTGCGCCCGTGCGTGAGCATCGGCATCGTGCCCGTGCGCTCGCTGCTGAAAAAGCCCATTTCATGGTCCGTCTGCTGCCAGTAGGCGCGCGCGTCCAGCACGCCCCAGCCGAACTCGCCCCGGTAAGCGAGATTGGCGAACTGGCCGTGGTTGTCCGTCATGTCCATGTACTGGTTGGGAAAGCCCTGGTAGGGGATGTGCTGCACGCCGGCGCGCAGGGTCAGCTGCTGGCCCTGGCTTTTTGCCGCCAGCACGATGGCCTGGTTGATGCTCTCAAACATGCTGCCCAGCACCTTGTTGCCGTGGCCATCTTCATAGCTGTGGCCCCGCGTGTAGGCGCCGCTGTAGCCGATGCTGAACATAGCGCCGGCGGCCGACGCGTTCACGCTGGTCGCCACGCTGTTGTTGACGCTGCGTCCCGACACGGCAACGCTGCCTTGCGTCAGCAGCCCCGCGCCGGGCTGGGCGAACACGGGCGCGCTGGATTGTACCTCGATGGTGCCGGCGATACTGTCGCCGCCCGCGCTGACGGGCGTCACGCCCGCGATCAGGCGGATGCGCTGCACCTGTTGCGGGTCGATGTACGACAGCGGCGCATTCATGTGATTGGCGCAGGCCGACGTCAGTTCCATGCCATCGATGCGGATCTTGATGCGGTCATCCGCAAAGCCATTGACCACTGGCAAACCGGACACGCCGCCGCCGGCCGCCACGCTGTAGCCGGGCGTGCTCGACAGCATCAGCGCCGTGTCGGCGCCGGGACGGTAGCCATCGCCTATGGCCGTGACGATGACTTTCATTTCGGGCAGGACCTCTTCGCTGCGCGTTTGGGCCACGGCGGGCATGGCGATGGCGAGGGACATCAATAAGGAGATATGTTTCATGGTGCTGCTTTCAGATTCTGTATGGGCAAGACGAACGGCCGCCAGCGCACGACGGGTGCGAAGCAAGGCAGTTCAGGGAATGGACAGGTCAGAAAGCGGCAGGCGGCCCGCGGGGCTGGACGGGCGTCCAGGCAAACAGGGGCGTGGGGGACTGATAGAACAGCAGGGGCAGCAAGCCCGTGATCAGCTCGCCGGAAGCCAGCACGAGGGTCGTGGGCGGAACATCGAGGGTGGCCGCATGCATGCTGCAGCACGGGCAATCGCCCATGCGCATGCCGCCCTTGGCGGGATCGGGCGCATCCGTGGACAACTTCACGGGCAGCATATTCATGCCGCCCGCCACGGAACAGATCTCGAAGCTGGGCACGGCCTGGCCGCTGGCGACGGTGAACGCGCGCGACAGGGTGGGGGCGAGCGCGGCCATGAGGATGGCGAGACACGCGATCCACAGGACGACGACGGCGCGGCCTTGGCGAATAAACATGGCGGCATTATAACGGCCGCCCTGCCCTGCAGCCAGCCATGCGGTCAAAGAAACTTTACAAAGCGTCCAGTTTCTTGAGCTCGGCCTGCAAATCCCGTTCGCTGAGCGGCAAATAGCCCTCTTCGCTATCCTGCTGGGCCAGAATGATCGCTTGTCCCTGCGGCGACAGGGCCAGCTGCAGATACGCTTTCACCAGCGGATCGAGCCCCTTGCCCGGCGCGCGGTTCACATACAGCTGCACGGGCATGGTCAGCGGGTAATTGCCGGAGCGCACGGTCGCCTTGTCGGGACCGTAATATGGCGCGCCCTGGGCCGCCGCCAGCGGCAGCACGCGCACCTGGTCCGAGATGGGCGCCGCATTGACCCAGCCCAGCACGGCAATGCCGTAGCGGTCGGCGGCCACGGCGCGGATCACGGCTTCGCGCGAGGCCAGCGCTTCGTACCTGGCGGCAAACGGACGCTTGCCGAAACGCGCATGGCGCAAGCCCGTGGCGAAGCCGCCATCGTCGCGCAAGCCGTAGGCGTGGATGCGGCGCGGCGCCCAGTCGCCTGTCGCGCCCAGCTGCGACCACAGGTTGACGTCGCCTCTCGGTGCGCCTGCCGTGAATACCTGGCCCAGCTGCTCCATCGTCAAGCCCGCCAAGGGATTGTCACGGTGCACGTACACGGCGGGCGGCGTCTTGGCCGGTGCACGGGGACCGTGGCCGTTGTAGCCGATGCGCACGGGCGTGGCGTCGTAGCCAAAGACTTGCCGGAAGGCAGCCTGGTCGCCCGGCCACATGTCGCGCGTCAGCGGCGCAAAGGCCGTGGCGCCCGCCGTCAGCGCGGGCATGCCGGCCGACGAGCCTTCCATGCGCAAGCTGAAGCGCACCTGCGGATGCTGGCGCGTAAACAACGCATTCAACTGCGTAATCACTTCTTCCAGGCCATCGTTGCCGACGATGGCCACCGTGCCGTCACGGTTCACATAGGTTTGCGCCGGGTCAACGGCCAGGGGCGCTGCCTGCACGGCGGCCGCCAGCACGCAGCAAGCGGCCAGCGCGGTCTTGTTCAACAGCGTCATTCGAGTTTCTCCAGTTCAGCCTTGGCTTGCGCGGCCGTCAGGGGCAGATAGCCGCCGGGCTGCGCGGCGATGATCGCCTGTCCTTCGTGCGACAGCACCAGGCGCAGGTATTCCTTTGCCAGCGGATCGACGGCCTGGCCCGGCAAGCGGCGCACATACAGATACACGTAGCGGCCGTACGGGTAGCGGCCGGATACCACTTCCTCGTCCGTGCCCGTCGCCGGCTGGCCATCCGCGCCCACGATGGCCAGCTGGCGCAGTTGCGGGTGCCGCACGCCGAGCGCGGCCACGCCGATGCCGGCCGGGTCTTGCGCGATGCGGCCCGTGATGGCGGCCGTATTGGCCAGTTCTTCGTGATTGGGTGCCAGCGCCCTGCCCTGGAAATGTTCGCGCTGCAAGTAATCGCCAAAGCCCGTCCAGGCAGCTGTGCCGTAGGGGTGGATCGCGCGCTCGCGCCATTCGCCGCTCAAGCCCAGCTGTCCCCAGCGGCTGACATCGCCACCGGGGTTGCCAACCGACAGGATTTGCGACACTTGCGCCGCCGTCAGCTGCGTCAGGGGATTGGCCCGGTTCACGTACACTGCCAGGGACGTGGCCAAGCTGCCGTCCGGCGTGGACGCCGTGTGCGCGATGCGGATTTCCAGCGCGTCGCGTCCCACGATCTTGCGGTATGGCACCAGTTCAATGGCATTGATGGCACGGCCCATGGCGCCGAACAGCACCTTGTCGTGCATCAATAGCGGCACGGCGCTGCTCGTGCCCTTGCCTTCGAAACCGAGCACGATGCCCGGATGGCTGGCCGCAAACAGGGCATTCCATTGGCCCACGGCGGCGGCCACGTGTTCGGCGCCGCCTATCATGGCCGCGCCCGTCCTGCGGTCCAGATAGCCGGCCGTGGCCGGCACCTTGACGGCCTGCGGCACGTAGGCGGGCAAGGCGGGATCGAGCGTGGCTGCGGTCGCCGCAGTTGCAGATGCGGACATGGCCAGCATCAGCGCGGCCAGCGGCAAGGATGGGCTATTTGCCATCGCTGGCCCAGTCCACGGCCGCGTCGAACAGGCGCAGGCCGGCCGGCGACAGATTCGTAAACGTTTCATTGTCGAGGAAGAAGCTGACCCGGCGCGCGGGCGCCAGGCTTTCATAATCCATGGTGGCGCCCTTTTCATAACCGAAGATCGCGGCTTTTTCCGGCTCGCCATAGATGGTGGCAATCGTCGTGGCGCCCAGGCCCGGCTTGCCCCAGCTCATGGTCGATTGTTTTTGATAAATATCTACCGTGCCGGCCGGCAAGCCGCCCGCCAGCGCGTGCGGTGCGTTGACCAGCCACACATAGCGCGATTTTTCCACCGTGCCGTAGTCCACGCCGGCCCGCTTGCCCGTCATCGACATGTCGTCATACAGGTCGTTTTCCCACGTCAGCACGGGCACCGTGACGTTGCGGTAAGCGCCCAGCAAGTCGCGCCCGCGGATGGTGGACGACAGGATCACCAGGTCCTTGCCTTGCGCGCCGGACACGGGCGCATACTGGCTGTGCACGGTGACGGCATAGCCGCGCGATTCCAGGTGTTCCTTGATTTTCTGATCGAAAGGCAGGCTCTTGCCTTCCAGGCGCACCACCAGCAGCACTTGCTTGCCGGAGGCAGGCTCCGCCGCCTGCACGTGCATCGTTCCCGCCAGCAGGACCGCCGCCAGCAAGGTGTTGAGCGGGCGCATCACAGATCCACCTTCATGCTCAGCTTGATGGCGCGCGGCGCACCCGATGCCAGGCGCGTCCCGGCGCCAGCCCAGTAGCGCTTGTCCGCTGCGTTTTCCACGTTCAGCTGCCACACGACGGCCTTGTGCATGACCGTGCTCGCATAGCGGGCGCCGGCGCTGAACAAGGTCACGCCGCCGAGGAATGCCTGGTTCAGGTCGTTGACGGGACGGGCGCTGTAGTAATACGCGCCGCCATTGACGGACAGGCCCGGCACGGCGTCGAACGCGTAGGCGAGGAAGGCGCTGCCCGTGCGCTTGGAAGCGTTTTCCGGCGCCTTGCCGTTGTAGTCGGCGTTGATGTGCTCGAATTTCGGGTCGAGGAACTGGGCCGACGTCTGCCACGACAGCTGGCGCGTCAGCTTGCCCTGGGTCGACAGTTCGAGGCCACGGTAGCGCTGCTCGCCATCCGAGGTGAACACATTGCTGCTGTTGGTGTAGTAGCCGGGACGCGTGATGTCGAACAGCGCGGCCGACACCAGGGTGCCGCCCGGCGTCAGCCAGCGCGCGCCCAGTTCCTTTTGTTTACTGACGCCGGGCGCCATCTTGACGTTCTGGTTGACGGTGCCCGTCGGGCCCGTTTCACCCTCTTCCAGGCCCCGTGCCGACGAGGCATAGAACGAGATGGCCGGCGTCAGCTTGTAGACCAGCGACACCATGGGCGTCGTCTTGCTGACGTCGTAGTGGCTGGCGCCCTGGTCGCTTTGATAGCTGGTGCGGCGCACGCCGATGACGCTTTGCCATTGCGGGTTGAAGACCATGCGGTCGAGCGCATACAGGCCCGTGTCGCGCGTGTCCAGCGCCGCCGTCGTGGGCGTGGTGGGCTTGGGACCGAACACGACATTCGTCACGGGCACGGGGTTGTACAGGTTTTGCGCGGCGATCGTGTAGTTGCTCTGGTAGATAGGATCTTGCGACTTGTCCGTGCGCGAGGCGCCCAGGGTCAGTTCATGGGCGATGAAGCCCGTGTTGAAATTGCCCGCCAGTTCCGCGCGCAGCAGGTCCGACGCCGTTACATGGTGCTGCATATTGCCCGTGATGCGGCCCGCCCCCGTTTCCACGGCGGCCGCATTGTTCAGGCGGAAGATGGCCAGGCGGCGGTCGCGCGCCGTTTCCGAGTGGCCAGCCTCGACCGTCAGGGCCCAGCCATCCGTGATGGCGTAGTCGGCGCGCAATTGCGCGTTTTTCGTCTGCGCTTCGAAGTTCGACCAGTCCGGGCCGATCAGTTTGCGCGGATCGACGGCGCGCGGCAAGGTGATCACGCCCTTCACGGCCGTGGGCAAGGCCACGCCCGCCTGCTCCGTCACCCGGCGGCGGTCGTATTCCAGGTCCGCTTTCAGCAGCAGCTTGTTCGTCACGCGCCAGTCCAGCGCGGCGGACACGAAGCTGCGGTTGCCGTTGCCCACCTTATCCAGGTAGGAACCCAGGGTGCCGCCAGCGGCGTTGATGCGCACGCCGAATTCCTGTTCCGCGCCGAAGCGGCGGCCCAGGTCGATATTGGCCACGGCACTGCCCCGGTCATCGAGGCTCAAGCCCATGCTGGTGACGGGCTTGCTGCCGGCCCGCTTGGTGACGAAGTTGACCACCCCGGCTGGCGAGGTAAAACCGTAGTACAGGGCCGAGGCGCCCTTCAGCACTTCCACCCGCTCCTTGTTTTCCATGGGCACTTGCGAGAAGTTCATGATGGGCATGGAGCCGTTCAGGCGGTAATTCGTGCGGTTTTCCACGGCGATGCCGCGTATCACCAATTGATCCCAGGTTTCGCCGCCGTTTTGCTGGCGCGTCACGCCGGCTGTGTTGCGCACGGCATCGTACAGGCCGGACACGGCTTGCTGTTCCAGCAACTCGCGCGTGATCACGTTGACGGTCGATGGCACGTCCATGATGTTGGCGCCACGGAAACTGCCCGCCTCCGTGGTGGTGGGCACCAGGCCTTGCGCGCGCGCGCCCGTCACCTGCACGGCCTGCATGACTTTCTCATCGCCAGCCGTCAGGTCATCCTGGCCATTGGCCCCGTTGGCGGCGCTGGCCGCGTGGGAAGCGAAGGCCAGTGACAAGGCCGCTGCCACTGGAAGTAGTTGCAAGGAAGGAAAAGTTGCGCGCATAAAGACCGGGCTTTCAACAGAAAAATAGTGATAAAAGGAAACTCCAAGTTACGCGGCATGATATCCGTAACGAGAATCATTCGCAATGAATAAGTGATAATTGGTGAGAATATGCAAGTTTTCAACAAAGAAACAGTCTGCCGGGTGGCCTGTTATCACATGAACACGTTTGGATTTTGCAGACGAGGCCGCAAAGAGGCATACTGACAGTCACGGCGTGCAAGATGTGCCGCCCAACAAGATTAAAAGGTCAGTTCGTGAACACAATCGACAACAAAAGCGTGCAGACGAAAACATTTCGCTGGAAACGCTGGCAGCGCTGGGCCCTGGGCACAGGCTGTGCCCTGGCCGCCTACAGTGCGGCCGGCTTCTGGCTGGTGCCCTACGTCATCAAAAACCAGTTACCCAAATTTGCCGAAAAAGAACTCGCGCGCCAGGCCAGCATTGCGGACGTGCGCTTCAACCCGTTTACCTTGCGCCTGGAAGCAGACCAGATCGCCTTGAGGGAAGCGGCCAGCGCAGATGACAAGACCAGCGCGGGCGCGCCGCTGCTGTCCATCGGCGCGCTGGCCGTGCAGCTGGAATGGAAATCCATCGTGCGCCGCGCCTGGAGCCTGGCGGAAATCCGCATCACGGCGCCGCAAGCGCAGCTGACCATTACACCGGACGGCAAGTTCAACCTGGCCGAAGTGCTGGCCACCTGGCAACGCAAGCACCCGGAAAAAAGCGACGGCGGCATGCCGCGCCTGATCATCGCTCACTTTGCGCTGGAGCAAGGCAAAGTGGACTGGCAAGACCAGAAGGCGGGCTATGCGGACAACTTCACGCCGATCAACTTTACGCTCGATAACATCTCGACCCTGCCCGACGCCAACGGCAGCTACAGCCTCAGCGCCGATGCGGCGCGCGGCGGCAAGCTGCACTGGCGCGGCACGGCCTCGCTCAGTCCGATCCGGGGCGAAGGCGAACTGATACTGAACGATGCATCCCTGCCCGGCCTGGCCGCCTACCTGAAAGCCTACACGCGCGCCACGGTAACCAGCGGCAAGCTGTCGGCACGCCTGCCCTATGCCTTTTCCTATGCGGATGGCAAGCTGGAAGCCACGCTCAAGGGCGCCGGCCTGGCCTTGCGCGACCTGGCGCTGCTACGTGATGGAAAAGGCGAAGCCTTCACGTCGCTGAGCACCCTGGGCATTGCCGGCGTCAACGCCGACCTGGCACGCCAGAGCGTCACCGTGGATAAAGTCAATCTGTACGGCGGCAAGCTGGCCGTGCGCCGCGATGCCAGGGGCGAGATCGACGTGGCGAACCTGATGTTGCCGGGCAATCCCGCACCCGCCACCGCTGCTCCTGCCACCCCCGCCGCCCCGGCCAAGCCGGGCAAGTGGAAGGTGGACTTGAAGCAGGTGGCCCTGGCCAATGTGGACCTGTCCGCCATCGATGAAACCGTCTCGCCGGCGCTGCAACTGAGCGCCCGGCAGCTGCAGCTGAACTTGCAACTGGCCTTGCAGCAAGGCCCATCGGGCATGGCCACCGTGATCGACGGCGCCAACTTCAGCCTGGCCGACCTGGCCATGCAGCGGGGCGCGCAAACGCCGTTCAAGCTGGCCCAGTTGGGTTTCACGGAAGGCAAGATCGACCTGGCGGCGCGCAGCGTGCACCTGGGCGCCGTGACGGCCAGTGGCGCGCAGATCGACCTGGCGCGCAACCGCCAGGGCGATTTTGCGATTGCGCAAAAGCTGCCCGTGTTTGCCTCCGGCAAGGCTGATGCGGACAAGGATGCGCCAGCCGCGTCCTGGTCCACCAAGATAGACAAGGTAGAACTGAGCAAGTTCGGCGCCCGTTTCGACGATGCGGGCACCGGCATCAAGGGCAATCTGCAAGATGCTAGATTGTCCCTGCAAAACGTCAGCAACGATATGCGGCCGGCGCTGCCGTTCGAGCTGGGCGTGGGATTGCGCGAAGGCGGCTTGCTCACTGCCAACGGCAAGTTCGTGCCGGGCACGGGCGCCGTGGATGCGCAATTGAACTTGAAACAGCTGACCCTGGCGCCCGTGCAGCCCTTGCTGGCGCAGCATCTGAAACTGAAGCTGGCGGGCGGCGCGCTCTCCGGCAGCGGCCGCCTGACGACGGGCGGCGGCGCGCCGAAGGTACCAAAAGTGCGCTATGTAGGCAGCGTCGACATCGCGGGCCTCGTGCTCAATGAAACGGATGGCAAGCGCTTTGCCTCGTGGAAAAGCGTGCGCGCCGACAAGCTGACGGCCAGCGTGGGCCCCGATTTCGTCGACATTCCCGAACTGCGCGTGGTGGAACCGAACGCCCAGCTGATCATCGAAAACGACCGCAGCCTGAACGCGCAGCGCCTGCTGGTGAAAGCGCCCGAGCCGGCCACCGCCCCTGCTCCCGCGCCATCGGCCGCCGCCTCGCCAGCTGCCGACGCCGCCTTCCCCGTGCGCGTGCGCCGCGTGCGCCTGCAGAATGCCAAGCTGGACTTTGCCGACCTCAGCTTGCGGCCCCAGTTTGCCGCCAAGATCTATGAACTCAATGGCGTCGTCACGGGCCTGTCGACGAAACGCGATGCGCGCAGCCAGATCGAACTGGACGGCCGCATCGACGAGTTCGGCCTGGCCCGCGTGCGGGGACAATTAAATCCGTTCGCACCCACGGACAATACGGATTTGAACGTGGTGTTCAAGAACGTCGACATGGTGTCCGCCTCGCCGTACACGATGAAGTTTGCCGGGTACAAAGTGGCTGAAGGCAAGATTTCGCTGGACTTGCAATACAAGGTGCGCAACCGCCAGCTCGACGGCACCAACCAGATCGTGCTCGACAAGCTGACCCTGGGCGAGCGCATCGACAGCCCGGACGCCTTGAAGCTGCCGCTGGAACTGGCGCTGGCCATCCTCAAGGATAGCGACGGGCGCATCGACCTGGGCTTGCCCGTGTCGGGCGACATGAACGACCCGCAGTTCAGCTATGGCGCCCTGATCTGGAAAGCCGTGGGCAATGTGCTGACGAAAATCGTCACGGCGCCATTCCGCGCGCTGGGCAACCTGCTGGGCATCAGCGCCGACAAGCTCGAAGCCATCGACTTCGATGCGGGCAGCGCCGTGCTGCTGCCGCCGGAACGGGAAAAGCTCAAGCAAGTGGCGCAAATCCTCGCCAAGCGCGAACAGCTGAAGCTGGCCGTGCCGGGCCAGTACAGCGACACGGATGCGGCCGCCCTGCGGGCCCAGGCCGTGCGCCGCGCCGTGGCCGCCAAGGCCGGCATCAAGCTGGAAGCGGGAGAGGAACCGGGACCGTTGAACTTGGGCGAACGCAAGGTACGGGGCGCCCTGCGCGACCTGTATGGCGAACGCTTCGGCAAGGCCGAGCTGGACAAGCAGAAAAAGGCGGCGGAGTCGGCAGCGCCTGCGGCCGCGGCAGCCTCGTCGGCCAGCGCATCCGCTGCGGCAGCAGCCAAGATTCCTGTCTGGCAGCGCCTGGGCAAGCTGATCGAAGGCGAACCGCAAGTGGCCGATACGGGCGCCTTCTACAACGGCTTGCGCGAGCAGCTGGAAGCGAAGCAACCGCTGCCTGCCGATGCCTTGAGCAAGCTGGGCAGCCAGCGCAGCGCAGCGATTCTGGCGGCATTGCAGCAGGACGGCACGCCGGCAGCCAGGGTCAGCGCGGGCGCGCCGGAAAAAACGCAGGCCGCACCGGGCAAGCTGGTGGGACTGAAGCTGGGATTGGCGGCGCAATAAAAGAAGCGTTGTCCGCAACAAGCTTGCGGACAACGCCTTTCATCAGAAAACAACTTTATTTGAATTTATTTCTTGGGCAAGAATTTTTTCAGATCGAATGTGCCTACATCAAATTCAAATACAGGCGATCCTTCCTGATACATTTCCGCTGAAATGCGCAGTCTTTTTGCCTTTTGCAATTCCTTGAAAAATTTATCTCCATCGCGAAAATGGATCGTTGTCGTGCTTTGATCAGAGGAGCCAACGGCCTTGTAATAACCCGGCGGACTGTCGTCGAATCTCACCTGTACCAGGCAATCCTGATAGGATTGGCACAATATCTGGCCCTTCTCGATCGAGAACATCACACTCTTCTTCGGCCGGCTATCACTCGTCAGCGTCAGACTGGCAGTCTGCTCACCGTTATACGGGAAAGCAAAATCGACAGTATTACTACTATGCACATTGGCAAAGTAGACCATATCGCCGCTCATTTTATCTTCGTTGGTGAAGTAATACCATGGACTTTCCGGCTTGACTTCCGCAGCATCGGCAACAGGGCTGCTATTTGCCGCGGCCTGCGTATTGGCATCAGGCGCTTTGGGAGAACAGGCGATCAAGGAAAGGAGAATTGCTGTTATTGCGGAAAGCCGTTTCTTTGTCATTGAAATCATTCACACATTATTTAAAGTGAAATACCGAGTTGCAGTCTAACAAATGGCATCCCCACAAGCAACATGCAAATATAAAAACCTGCAGCGTCAATTAATCCCAGAAACGCTCGCCGATACAATGTGCGGCACCGTCAATTGACAGTGCCGCACCGGACTTGCTTACTTCCCTTTCCCCGCCTCCTTCACCGCCTCGTCCGGCAAGGCAAACGCCACCAGGCTATCGCCCATCTTCGTGCCCAGCGAGCCATGGCCGCCAGCCATCACCACCACATATTGCTTGCCCGTCTTGTCGGAGACATAGCTCATCGGCGTAGCCTGGCCGCCGGCCGGCAGGCGGGCTTTCCACACGGTCTTGCCGTTGCGCACGTCGTAGCCGCGGATGTAGTAGTCGAGCGTGCTGCTGAGGAAGGCCACGCCGCCGCCCGTGGTGCTGATACCGCCCAGGCTGGGCACGCCCAGCGGCAAGGCGATGGGCACGGGAGCGCTGTCGCGCGTGGTGCCGTTCTTGTGCATCCACACTTTCTTCATGGTGCGCAAGTCGACGGCGGCGATATAGCCCCAAGGCGGCGCCTGGCATGGGAAGCCCAGCGGCGACAGGAAAGGCTTGATTTCCACGGCAAACGGCACGCCCGTCTGCGGCTGCAAGCCCATTTCCGTGCCCGTGCCGCCCGGCGCATTGGCTTGCGCGCGCGGCACCAGGCGTTCCAGAAAGCCCATATAGTCGGGATTGACCAGCAGCAATTGCCGGCCCGGATCGACGGCCGCCCCGCCCCACTCGAAGATGCCCAGCGGGCCCGGCGAGATGATGGCGCCCTTGATCTTGCCTTCGGCCACCGTTTGCGGCGTGAACGGCCCTTCATAGCGGTGCTGGCGGAAGATGATGCGGCACGCCAGCTGGTCGAACGGCGTCGTGCCCCACATATCCGTTTCGCTGATGTTTTTCTCGGGCAGGAAAGTCAGGGCCGAGAACGGCTGCGTGGGCGACAACTTGTCGCCGGGGGCGGCATTGGCCGTCGGCACGGGTTTTTCCGGCGCCGGCACCACCAGGCTGCCGTCGCGGCGGTCGATCACGTAGATATCGCCCCGCTTGGTGGTGGCCACCACGGAGGGTACCTTGCCTTTCGGCGTATCGATGTCGACCAGGGTGGGCTGGCCGCCGATATCCATGTCCCAGATATCGTGGTGCACGGTCTGGTAGACCCAGCGCACCTTGCCCGTCGCCAAGTCCAGCGCCACGATGGCGCTATTGTATTTCTCGCCATGGGGATTGCGATTGCCGCCCCAGGTATCGGGGGTTTCATTGCCCATCGGGATGTACACCATGCCCAGCTTTTCATCCACGCTGGACACGCCCCAGGAATTGGGCGAATTGTTCGTGTAGGTCTTGCCATCGGCGATAGGCGCCGTGTCGTCCGGATTCGACGCATCCCAGTTCCACATCAGCTTGCCGGTGACGGGATCGTAGCCGCGGATCACGCCCGACGGCTCTTCCGTGGAAAAGTTATCGGTCACGCTGGCAGCCATCACCACCACGTTCTGCGCCACGGCTGGCGGCGAGGTGGGCATCAAAAAGCCCCGCTTCTTCATGCCCATGCCGTGATACAGGCCGATCACGCCATTTTCGCCAAAGCTTTTGCACGCCTCGCCCGTGTCGGCATTGACGGCGATCAGGGTCGCATCCATGGTGGGCGCGAAGATGCGGCGCGGACACTCCATGCTGGCCGCTTCCGGCAGCGGATTGTCCTTGGCGCGGCCCGCGTTGACGTCCCAGTAGGCCACGCCGCGGCAGATCATGTGCTGGTAGCTGGAGGCGTCGCGGTTGATCTTCGGATCGTGGCGCCACAGTTCCTTGCCCGTGTCCGGGTCCAGCGCGATGACGATGTTATGGGGCGTGCACAGGTACAGCATGCCGTTGACCTTCAGCGGCGTGACTTCGTTGGCGATCTCGCCCGGGTCGCTCGGCCCCTTGAAGTCGCCCGTGTTGTACACCCACGCCTGTTTCAGCTGCGAGGCGTTGGCCGGCGTGATCTGCGCGGCCGGCGCGTAGCGGTCGCCATAGCCGGAACGCCCGTACGCGGCCCAGTCGTTGGGCACCACGCCCGGCGCGTAGTCGCCTTGCGGCGCGGCAGCCATGTTTTCCGCCGGTACTTCGCCGTGCAGGGTGTAGTAATCCTGGAACAGCGAGAACACGCCCACGGCGGCCGTCAGCACCACGGCGGCAAGCAAGGCGCTCTTGCCCGCGTCGCGCGGTTTCGTCCCGGCGGCCAACGGCGGATCGAGGCGGCGGTCGATGAACGGCAGCAGCAGCCAGACGGCGGCGGCGAACCAGATATCGAGGCGCGGCAGCAATTGCCACCAGTCGAACTTCACTTCGATGACGGACCAGATCAGGGTGGCAAACAGCAGCAGCGCGAGAAACAGCTGGGCGCTGCGCCGCCCTTTCCACACGAGCGCGCCGGCAACTATCATGCCGATACCCGCCACGACGTAATACCAGGAGCCGCCAAGGCTGATGAGCCAGGCGCCGCCGCCGGCAAGCGCCAGGCCCAGCAAGATGAAAATGACTGCGGTGATGGTAAGCAAGGGTCCAGGCCGGGCAGAGGCAGTCATGATGCTCCTTTACAAGAGTCAATCGGCGGCACGCGCCAGCGCGCCGTATTTGAGGGCGATCAAGGAAATTGCATTTTTTCACTAATTGGCAAAGCGTGGCACACGCGAGAGCGCAATATTTTTGCCGTGTTGCTTTTCGGGCCCACATCCCAGGCGCGTCCGCCTGCCGCAAAAACAAATTTCCCAAATAAAATAAATATTGATTTAAAATGCGTTAATCGTGATTTTTGTTAAAAACGTTTCTCAAGCTGCAAGAAAACCGCAGCCGGACGTATTGAACAGGAGTTCCACCATGCCGCATGCCCCCATCCGCCGCCCCCGCCATTGGCAGCCGCTGCCATGAGCGCCTTCATCTACACCTACCTGCTGGCCCGCAGCGACGGCATGACGCTCGTACGGCCGGGCCTGGCTTTGACGGGCTTGTTGCTGCTGCTGGCTGCCCTGCTGTGGCGGCATCCGCGCCGGCCCCGGCGCAAGGGCTGCGAAGCGGACGCTGCCGGCCTGTTTGAAGTGTTGCAGGCGCGCAGTGCCGCCCCCGCGGCGGCGCCAGCCAGCGGCGAACGCGCCGTGCCCCCCATGCCCGCCGGCCCCGAGCGGCGCACGCCACCCTTCGAGCAAGCCCGTCTCGATGCCCTGTTTGGCGAAGACCGCGTGGTGCAGGGCGAAATCCTGGCCCTGTTCGTGGCCGAGACGCGCGACCGCCTGGCCGGCATCGCGCATGCGCTGCGCTGCGGCCGCACTGCCCCGGCCCGCGTGCTGGCGCAAGAGATATTCGACGCCAGCACGGCCCTGGGACTGGTGCCGCTCAGGCGCCTGTCGGGCGCGGCCGTCCATGCCAGCTTCAGCAATGACATCGAGGCCCAGCGGTCCCTGCATGCGGACCTGCTGGTGGCGCTGGAGGTGCTGTCGAGCGCCGTTACGCAGCTGCAGCAGCCGCAGTGGCGTGCGGAGCGGCGCAGGGGGGCAGAGAGCCTGCCCTGAAGCAGATTCGCCAGATTTGATTAATTTGATTTACTAGCAAGCTCTGCGTATGATGCCTTCATCCCTACCGACCATGATCCCCCATGCAAGCAGCCGACGTCTGTACCACGCAAAAAGCCGCCGAAATCCTCGGCATTTCCGTCACTTCCGTGCAGCAGCTGGTGGAGGCAGGCGTGATCGAGGCGTGGAAGACCAAGGGCGGCCACCGGCGCATTCCCCTTGCAGCGGTGCATGCCTACAAGAGTAACTACGCACAACATAGTCAGGATACGCGCGCGCCACGCCCTGCCAGGCAGGCGGGCGCCATGCTTCCCGCCTCCATCCTGGTGATCGAGGATAATCCCATGGAACGTGCGCTGTATCAAAAGCAGATCACGTCCTGGGGCTTGCAGGTAAGCCTGCGCTTTTGCGAAAATGGCTACCAGGCATTGATGGAAATTGCCCGTGACCAACCCGACATCTTGCTGGCAGATATCATCATGGACGGCATCGACGGCTACGAAGTGATACGCACCATCCTGGACGACCCGCTGCTGGCCGACATGCATATCGCCATGCTGTCGAGCCTGTCGCCGGAAGAACTCGATGCGCGTGGCGGCGTGCCGCCGGGCGTGGTCTTCTTTGCCAAGCCCGTCAACTACGACGAACTGCGCGGCTACCTGCGGGCCTGCTGCGCGACCCACGCGCGGCGCGGCGCGCCCGCCTGACGCCATGCAGCCATACCGCCACATCGACCCGCCCCAGCTGCTGCGCGCCGCCTGCCAGGACTTGCCGCTGTTCCGCTCGCTGTGCCAGACGTATCTCGATATGGCGCCCGCCATGCTCGCGCACCTGGCGCAGGCCGTGCGCAGCGGCGCGCCGCAAGCCATCGTGCACAGCAGCCATGACTTGCGCGGCAGCGTGGCGCTGCTGGGCGCCACGGCACTGGTGGCGCGCCTGACGGCGCTGGAACAACTGGCGCGCCGGCAGGAACGGCCCGCGCCGGAATGGCTCGACGACACCATGCACATGCTGGCCCAGGTGGAAGCGGAAGTACGACGTGGCATGGCCGAGTATGCAGCACCCGCCCCGCAGGAACAACAAATTCCCGTGAGCAAGTGTTAAAATTACATCTATTCAAATTTGGGGAATGAGATGATCTGGTGCCGTGATCTGCTGCTGAAAGCCCTCATGCTGGGCATGCTGATCTTTATCGTCGGCGAATCGCTGTCCTACTGGATACCCGATATCAAAAAACTGCTGCTCTGGTGGCGCGCCTGAGGCGCATCAGCCTTCGCGCCCATCCACCCTGGCGCGCCACAGATAGGGCGCGTACACGAGCGCATACAGGATAAAGGCCAGGGTCCAGCACAGCCCTGCCGCCAGCAGGAACGGCGGCACCAGCGAGGCGGGACCGATGGCCGCCAGCAGGCGCGCCAGCGCCCCCAGTTGTATCAGCCAGTACATCGCCGCTTCCGCCCTGCCCGCCTTGAGCGGACGGCCCGTGTGGCCCAGGGTGGTGCGCGTCATCATGCCGATGATCAGGCCCGCCATCGAGCCCACCGTCAGCGCGTGAAATGCGGCGCTGGCCGGCAGCAGGTCCAGGCTGGCCAGCGCCAGCAGCGCAAAGCCCACGCCTATCCACGCATACGACAGGTGCAAGATCCACAGCAGGGGCACGCGCATGGTGCGCTGCGGCTGCCAGGCCAGCAGATTGGCCAGCGACGCGCCGGCAGCGCAGATGGCCAGCGGCGCCGTCAGCCAGGCCGGCGCACCGGCCAGCCACGCGATGGCGGCTGCCGCCATGCAGGCCACGGCGGCCAGCGCCCGCTTCGGACTGGCCACGGGCGTGCTGCCCGGCGCGCCATTGCGGGTAAACATGGGGATCACGCGCGCGCCGATCACCGACTCGATCAGCACGATGATGAAGATGGCCGCCTGCACGGGCACGAACAGCGACAGCGGCAGCCAGCCCAGCACGGCCGCGTGGAACAGGCCGTTGGCCAGCGCCAGCAAGGCCAGCAGGCCGACGAGGAACAGGTTGCGCGTGTTGCCCGAGCGGCGCAGCACCCTGTACAGGGGCCAGGCGGCCAGCGGCACGAACAGCCACTCGAGCAGCGCCGCCACGAAGCCAGGCCCGCACAGCATGGCGACGCGCCCCGCCAGCCACAGGCCCGCCAGCGCCATCAGCAAGGCGCCGTGCGGCGTGGGCAAGCCCGTCCAGTTGCGCCCCGCCGTGTATAAGAATCCCACGACGACGGCCAGCGCAAAGCCGAACACCATCTCGTGCATATGCCAGCCCAGCCCCACCTGCGGGCCGCCCGTCAGCAGGCCCGCATAGCTGGCCAGCCACAGGGGGATGCTGATGGCCGCAAACACGGCCGCCAGCAGGTAGAACGGGCGGAAGCCCAGTTGCCAGACGGCGTGACGGGCATGCCAGGGGGCGGCGCCGGAGGACGCAGCCCGGGTGGATGGTTCGCTGACGGGAGTGACGGCCATGATGGACTCGCTTTTAAAGATATATTCAACATACTACTTTAAAAGTACAGATATCACCATCGGCAAAAAGGACTAGACGGATACAGGGAAGCGGGTGCAGGGCCTGGCTCGGCGGCTCAGGTCCCATCTGCCTGGCTACTTGCCCTGGCGGTGCTCGACCGCGTACACGGCCGCCTGCACGCGGCTGGTGAGGTTGAGTTTTTTCAGCACGTTCTGCACGTGGATCTTGACCGTGCTTTCGGCCAGGTCGAGGGTGCGCGCGATGCCCTTGTTGCTCTCGCCGCGCGACAGGCAGTCGATGATTTCCTTTTCGCGCGGCGTCAGCTTGTCGAGTTCCGACACGGGCTCCTCGCGCCGCGTGCCCGCCTGCAGCTGCGCCACCAGCTTGCCCGTCATCGCCTCGGCGATGACCACTTCGCCGGCGGCCGCGCGGCGGATGGCGCGCACCAGGTAGTCGGCGTCGATATTCTTGATCAGGTAGCCGCAGGCGCCCGCGCGCAGGGCCGTCGCCAGGTCTTCCGCGTCTTCCGAGACGGTCAGCATGACGATGGCCGTGTCGGGACAGTCGTGCTGCATCAGCTGCAGCGCTTCCACGCCCGACATGCCGGCCATGTTCAGGTCCAGCAGCACCACGTCGGGCTGCAGCTGGATGGCGCGCTTGATGCCTTCCACGCCGTCGGCCGCCTCGCCCACGACGGAAAAATCGGTATGCCGCTGCAGCAGCGAACGTATGCCGCTGCGGAACAGCGCGTGGTCGTCCACCAGCATGACGGTGATCGGTTTGACGGGAGTCTCCATTTTTATACTTTCAGGTAGTTGCTTAGGCGGCGCGGCGCTGCTCGCGCGACAGGTGCAGTTCGACCGTGGTGCCGCCGCCGGGACAGGCGTGCAGGTCGAACGTGGCCTCGATGCGCTGCGCGCGCTCGCGCATGATGTGGATGCCGACATGGCTGTCGCCCTTTTCCAGCACGGCCGCGGCATCGAAGCCCACGCCGTTGTCGCTGATCGTCAGGGTGAAATCCTGGTGGTCGGCCAGGCGCACCTCGACATGGCTGGCCTGGGCGTGCTTGCGGATGTTCGACAGCGCTTCCTGCACGATGAATAATAGCTGCAATTGCTGCTCGCGGGGGAATGGCGCGCCGTCGACGTCGGCCAGCAGCTCCGCATCGATGCCGGTCTGGCGGCGGAACTTGTCCAGCGCCGCGCGCAGCGAGCCGATCAGGTCGTCCTCCATCAGGCGGCTGCGGAAGTTGGCCAGCAGCTCGCGCACGTCTTCATAGCTTTCCTTCACGCCCGCGTGCAGGGCCGGCACGATGCCCGCCACTTCCTCGAAACGGGCATGGCGCACGGAGTCGTCCAGCATCTGCACCTGCAGGTTGAGGAAATTGAGGCTTTGCGCAATGCTGTCGTGCAGACCCTGCGCCACCAGGTTGCGCTCTTCGGAGACGGCCATTTCGCGTTCTCGCGCGGCCAGGCGCAGGTTTTCCAGCGCAATGCCCAGCAGCTGGCCCAGGGTTTCCAGCAAGGCCAGCTCGCGCGCGGAAAACACGCGGGCCAGGCGGAAATGCAGGTTGAAAAAGCCCAGGTGCTGTTCGTGCGCGTGGATCTGGAACACGGAGACGGTGGCAAAGCCCTCGCGGTGGCAGCGCAGCTCGTGCGCCTTGTCGATGCGGCGCATGTCGTGCACCTTCGCCACCTTCATCTCGACGGCCGTGCCGCACAGGCAGTCGCCCACCTTCAGGCAATGCTCGGACGCCACCAGTTCCTCCGACAGGCCGTGGTGCACCACCATGTGCAGGTTGCCCCGCTCCGCGTCGAGCACGCGCACGGTGGAGCCGTCCGCCTCGAAATAATCGACGATGCGCTGCATGAAACCGCCGCAGATATCTTCCAACGGCTGCGGGCGCTGCAAAAAGGCGGCGCTTTCGTACAGCAGCGCCAGTTCGCGGTTGCGGTACTCCAGGGTGGCCGTCTTGCTGCGCACGCCCTCCTCCAGGTTGCCGTACAGCGCCTGCAGGCGGTCGGCCATCTGGTTGAAGCCGCTGGCCAGCTGGCCGAATTCGTCATTGCTTTCCACGGCCAGGCGCACGCTGAAATCGCGCTCCTTCATGCGCTGCATGCCCAGGCGCAGGCGTGTCACGGGCTCGATGATGAGCATGAACATCAGGTAAATCATGCTGACGGTGCCGATGACGGCCATGCCCACCAGGATCAGCTGCGAGGCGCGCAGCCAGAAGGTGCGCTGTTCGCTATCGTGCTCGATCAGGCGCACCAGCTGGTCCACCTGGCCGACGAAGGTGTCGGCGTCATGCTCGAACTGGCGCGCGCGCGCGGTGGAATCGGCGGCCAGCGCGGCCGGGCGCAAGGCGCCGCGCCAGGCGGCGCCGATGCGCTCGAATTCCCACTTGATGGCCGTGCTGGGGGGCAGGAACAAAGGACGCTGCGGGTCGCCGTGGCCGATCTTGGCCAGGGTTTCGTCGATGAGCAGCGCCTGCTGGCGCGCCTGCTCGCGCGCGTCGCTGGCGATCAGCAGGGTCAAACGGTAGGTCTGCATGCGCAGCCGGCCCGTCTCGTTGATGGCGGCCGAGCTGCCCTCGAGCTGCCACGACAGGAACAGGGTGCAGCCGATGGCGCTCAGGGCCAGCACGAGCATGAGCAGCAGCGCGCCGACGATCTTGGTCGACAGCTTCTGCCAGGAGGAAAACATCGCCTTGAATTTCATACCGCCCCTAATAAATGCCTGTTTGTGGTTCCTATGCCGTCAAGTCAGCGACATCGTTCCACCCACAAGCCAAGATCCGGGGTCAGACCCGGCGGGTCAGACCCCGGCATTGACACCGCCATTCATCCACCGGTCTGCGCCATGAAGCGCACTATCTTGTCCGGCTGCGTATTGAAATCGTGCTGCTGCGGCTTGAGTTCGATGGCGGCGCGGATCGCCGCCTCGATCTCCGCATCCGTGGCCCCGCCGCGCAGCATGGGGCCGAAGGCGAATTTCTCTTCCTGGCCCAGGCACAGATACAGGGTACCATCGACGGACAGGCGCACGCGGTTGCAGGTGGCGCAAAAATGCTGCGACATGGGCGTAATAAAACCGATGCTCGCGCGTCCATCCCGGCTCGCCATGTAGCGCGCCGGCCCGCCGCCCAGTTCTGCTGCCTGCGGCACCAGGCCAAAGCGGGCCGCCAGGCGCTCGCGCACGGGGCTCAGCGGCATGTAGCAGGCATTGCGGCCCGTGCTGCCCATGGGCATGGCTTCAATCAGGCGCAGGATGAATTGCTGCTCGATGCAGAACGCGGCCATGGCCTCGATCTGGCCGTCATTGATGCCGCGCATGGCCACCATATTGATCTTGATCGGGTCGAAGCCGGCCGCCTTGCCCGCCATCAGGCCGTCGAGGATGGGCTGCAAGCTGTCGCGCCCCGTGATCTGCTGCATGCAGGCGCGGTCCAGCGAGTCCAGGCTGACATTGATGCGGTCCACGCCCGCCGCGCGCAGGGCCGCGGCATGCTTGCCCAGCTGCGTGGCGTTGGTCGACAGCGACAGGTCCTGCAGGCCGGGCAGCGCGGACAGCCGCTGCGCCAGCTCCGGCAGCTTGCGCCGCAACAGGGGCTCGCCGCCCGTCAGGCGCACGCGGCGCGTGCCCAGGCGGACAAAAATACCCAGCAGGCGCTCGATCTCGTCGAACGTCAGCCAGTCCTTCGGCTCTTCGAAGCCGCGAAAGCCTTTGGGCATGCAATAGCTGCAGCGCAAATCGCAGCGGTCGGTGACGGACAGCCGCACATAATCGATAGCACGGCCAAAACGGTCCTGCAACTTGACGCTACCCATGACGCTACTCCTGTTTCTTCCTTGATTGTAAAGGCTGGGGCACGATCTGGCTGTGCCCCAGAAGGCCTAGCGGCCTACGCCTTTCGGTCTACGCATTTCTACTTACTGAACCAACGGACTGGCTGTGCCTTCCAGCGCGATGCCGGCGATCTCGGCGCGGCCCACCAGCAAGTGCAGATACTGGTGCACGGCGCGCTGCCACGCGGCGCGCGACAGGCGGTCGGCGATCTGCGCCTGCACCGCCTCGTAGGCGATGGCCTGGCCTTCGACCCGGCGCAGCACTTGCACGATGTGGTAGCCGAAGCGCGTTTCCAGCAGATGGCCGGCCAGCGCGCCCGCTTCCAGGCGGAACAGCAGCGCGTCGAACTCGGGCACGCTCTGGCCCGGCGACAGCTGGCCCAGGTTGCCGCCCAGGGCGCCCGACGGACAGTTCGAGTACTGCGCCGCCAGTTCGCCGAAGCGCTCGGGCGCCAGCTTCAATGCATCGAGCACGGCTTGCGCCGTGGCCCGCAGCAGCTCCAGGGGCGCTTCCGGCGTCACCTGGAACAGGATGTGGCGCGCCTCGACCAGCGCGCCGCTGCTAAACAGCTGCGGGCGCTGCGCATAAAAGGTGCGGCACGCCGCATCGTCGGCGGGCGGCACGCGCACTTCCTGCGCAAACAGCGCCTCGATGCGGTCGTCGTCGCTGCCGCCCTGCACGCCCAGGCGCTGCGCCTCGTCCAGCAGCAGCCGGCGCAGCACCAGTTCATGCACGGCCTGTTTCAGCGGATTGCCGGCACCGTCGTGATGCGGCAGTTCGCGGGCGATGTCGGCATCGTCGATATCGATGCCATTGACGGAGATTCCCATCTTACTTTCCTTCCATAAATAGCCTGAAAAATCGTCACGAGCGGAGATGCGTTGCGGCTGAGAAGCGCAGCTGTGCGCATGCACAGTGAGCATCGCAGGCCGCAAATCGCTACGCGCAGTAGATTTTTCATGGCGTTTTTTAACGGCGGCGCACCAACTGATAGGCGCGGCCCAGGTAGCCGATGGCGCCAAAGCCGCTCCACACGTGCACCAGGCGGGTGAACGGGAAGATGACGAACAGCGACATGCCCATGAACAGGTGCAGCTTGAAGACCAGCGGCGCATCGACGATGAAGCTGGCCGCATCGGCGCGGAACGTGACGATGTGCTGCGCCCATTGCATCAGCAAGACCATCATGTGGCCATCCATGTGCGAGGCCGACACGAAGATCGACGACAGGCCCAGCAGCAAGGTCAGCAGGATCCACACCATCACCAGCTTGTCGCCGGCCGTGGTGACGGCGCGCAGCCGCTCGTTGGCAAAGCGGCGCACCAGCAGGATCAGGATGCCGGCCAGGCACAGGCTGCCCATCACGCCGCCGGCCGCCATGGCCACGCCCTGTTTCAGGCCATGCGACACGCCCAGGGTATCCCACACCCAGACGGGCGTGAGCAGCCCGGCCGCATGGCCGAACAGCAGGCCGATGATGCCGATGTGGAACAAAATATTGCCCAGGCGCAGGCTGCCGCGGTGCAGCAGCTGGCTGGAATCGGACTTCCACGTGTATTGCTCGCGGTCGAAACGGATCAGGCTACCGAGAAAAAAGATGGCCAGCGCGATGTACGGGTAGATGCCGTAGACGAATTGATGCAGATAATGACTCATGATGTACTCCTCTTCATGCGGATACCGGACGCCGCTCAGGCGGCGCGCCGCGGCTGCGGGTGAAAATGCACGGGGTGGACGCCGCCCGCGACCGTGCCCTGGCCCGGGCGCAGCAGCGGCTCGACGCCGTCCGCGCCGGGACCGAAGGTTTCCAGCGCTTCATCCATGTCGCGCACCGGCGGTTCGGCCAGCATTTCGGCCGCCACGGGACTCAGGCGTTCGAGCAAGGTGAAGACGGGCGCGTACGGGCTGCCGTTGGCCGTCAGCTTGCGGCCGATGTGCGCCAGCACGTGGACGGCGTCGCCCAGCAGCGGCGCCGAAGCCGCCTCGTCGAGCTGCGCCAGGAATTCCAGGAACAGGGGCACGAAGTCGGGCAAGTCGTCGCCCACCATCTGCAGGCCGTGGCGCTTGTATTCCTCCATCAGGTCGACCATGGCCTGGCCCCGGTCGCGCGATTCGCCGTGGATATGCTCGAACAGATGCAGCGAGTGCGACGGATTGCGGTCGAAGGTGGCCACGTACTGCTGCTGCAGGTCGATCAGGCTGCTGCTTTCCAGGTGCGCCAGCAAGGGCTGCAGCAGCGCGTGCTGCTGCGGCACGGCCGCCAGCGCCGCGTCCAGTTGCGGCAGGTGCGCGATCAGCTCGGGCTCGGGATACAGCAGCAGGCGAGAAAGGACTTGGTAGTGATGCATAGCGTGTTCCATATGAGCTCCTTAAGCGCCTGGCGCCGTTTTGCGCGACTTCGGCATCTGCATGAAGATGGCCGAACCGTGTTTTTTCTTGCCGAACAAGGTAGGCTCGCTGCCCCCGTCCGAGCAGCCATTGCCGAAGCTGAAGCCGCAGCTGCCCTTCTCGTTGAAGCTGTCCTCCGCCATTTCCTTGTGGCTGCTGGGGATGACGAAGCGGTCTTCGTAGTTGGCGATGGCCATGATGTGGTACATGTCCTCCACCTGCGCCTGGGTCAATCCCACCTGCTTCAACACGGTCAGGTTTTCCACCTTTTCCACCGTCTTGCTGCGCATGTAGGCGCGCATGGCCAGCATGCGGTCCAGCGCCGAGACGATGGGCGGCTGGTCGCCGGCCGTCAGCAGATTGGCCAGGTACTGCACGGGAATGCGCAGGCTTTGCGTATCCGGCAGCATGCCGTTCACGCCCAGCTTGCCCGATTCGGCGGCCGCCTGGATCGGCGACAGGGGCGGCACGTACCACACCATCGGCAAGGTGCGGTATTCGGGATGCAGCGGGAACGCCACCTTCCACTCGACGGCCATCTTGTAGACGGGCGACTTGACGGCCGCATCGAGCCACAGGTCGGGGATGCCCTGGCGGCGCGCCTCGGCGATGATGGCCGGGTCGTGCGGATCGAGGAACAGGCCGAGCTGCGCCTGGTACAGGTCCTGCTCCTGCGGCACGGAGGCAGCCGCTTCGATCCTGTCGGCGTCGTACAGCAGCACGCCCAGGTAGCGGATGCGGCCCACGCACGTTTCCGAGCACACGGTAGGCTGGCCCGCTTCGATGCGGGGGAAGCAGAACGTGCACTTCTCCGCCTTGCCGGACGACCAATTGTAGTAAATCTTCTTGTACGGGCAACCGGAGATGCACATGCGCCAGCCGCGGCACTTGTCCTGGTCGATCAGCACGATGCCGTCATCCTCGCGCTTGTACACGGAGCCGGACGGGCACGACGCCACGCACGTCGGATTGAGGCAATGCTCGCACAGGCGCGGCAGATACATCATGAAGGTGTTTTCGAAGGTGCCGTACATCTCCTTCTGCATGTTGTCGAACAGTTTATCCTTGCTGCGCTGGGCGAATTCGCCGCCCAGGTCATCTTCCCAGTTCGGGCCCCACTCGATCTTCTCCATCTTTTTCCCCGTCAGCACGGAGATGGGACGGGCCGTCGGCGGCGTCTGCGACAGCGGTGCGCTTTGCAGGTGTTCGTAGTCGTAGGTGAACGGCTCGTAGTACTCGTCGATGGCGGGCAGGTTCGGGTTGGCGAAGATGTTCGCCAGGATTTTCAGACGGCTGCCCTGGCGCGGCTCGATCTTGCCAGAGTCCGTGCGGCGCCAGCCGCCATTCCACTTGTCCTGGTTTTCCCACTGCTTCGGATAGCCGATGCCCGGCTTGGTTTCAACGTTGTTGAACCACGCGTACTCGACGCCGTCGCGGCTGGTCCATACGTTCTTGCACGTGACGGAACAGGTGTGGCAGCCGATGCACTTGTCCAGGTTCAGCACCATGCCGATTTGCGCTCTGATTTTCATACTATGCTCCTTCTTCCTGCAACGGGCCTTCCAGCCAGTCGACCTTGTTCATCTTGCGCACCAATACGAATTCATCGCGGTTGGAGCCCACCGTGCCGTAGTAATTGAAGCCGTAGGCCAGCTGGGCGTAGCCGCCTATCATGTGCGTGGGCTTGGGCACGGCGCGCGTCACGGAGTTGTGGATGCCGCCCCGCTTGCCCGTCATCTCCGCGCCAGGCACGTTGATGATCTTTTCCTGCGCGTGGTACATCATCGTCATGCCGGCCGGGATGCGCTGGCTGACGATGGCGCGCGCCGTCAGGGTGCCGTTCACGTTGAAGACTTCGATCCAGTCGTTGTCGACGATGCCGGCCGCCTTCGCGTCGATTTCCGACAGCCACACGTGGGGACCGCCGCGCGACAGGGTCAGCATGCGCAGGTTGTCCGAATACGTGGAGTGGATGCCCCACTTCTGGTGCGGCGTCAAAAAGTTCAGCGCCAGTTCCTTGTTGCCGTTCGGCCGGGTGCCCAGCAGCGCTTCCGTCGTCTTCGTGTTGATGGCCGGCTTGTACACGCACAGCCCTTCGCCGAAGTCGCGCATCCACAGGTGGTCCTGGTAGAACTGCTGGCGGCCCGTCAGGGTGCGCCACGGGATCAGTTCGTGCACGTTGGTATAGCCGGCCGTGTAGCTCACTTCCTCGCTTTCCAGGCCCGACCAGGTGGGCGAGGAAATGATCTTGCGCGGCTGCGCCTGCACGTCGCGGAAGCGGATGCTGTCATGCTCGCGCGGCAGCGCCAGATGCGTGTGGTCGCGTCCCGTGATGCTTGACAGCGCGGCCCAGGCTTTCACGGCCACGTGGCCATTCGTTTCCGGCGCCAGCGACAGAATCATCTCGGCCGCATCGATGGCCGTGTCGAGGCGCGGCTGGCCCTGCGACACGCCGACGCCTTGCACCGTGCGGTTCACGCCGCGCAGCACGTCCACTTCATGGCCCGTCTTCCAGGAAATGCCCTTGCCGCCGTTGCCGATGCTTTCCAGCAGCGGGCCGATCGAGGTGAACTTCTTGTAGACGTCGCGGTAATTGCGCTCGACCACCGTCATGTTCGGCATGGTCTTGCCGGGAATCGCCTCGCATTCGCCGGCGCGCCAATCCTTGGGATCGAAAGGCTGGCCCAGTTCGCCCGGAGTGTCGTGCATCAGCGGCGTGAGGATGATGTCTTGCTGGGTGCCCAGCAGCTCGCCGCCGATTTCCGAGAATTTCTCGGCGATGCCCTTGTAGATTTCCCAGTCCGACTTCGATTGCCACAGCGGCTGCACGGCTTCCGACAGCGGGTGGATGAACGGATGCATGTCCGAGGTGTTCAAGTCATCCTTTTCATACCAGGTGGCCGTCGGCAGCACCACGTCGCCGTACAGGCACGTGGTCGACATGCGGAAGTCCAGCACCACCAGCAGATCGAGCTTGCCTTCGGCGGCCGGACGCACCTTCACCTGTTTCGGCGTGAGGCAGTCGTCCTCGTCGCTGAGCAAGCCGTTCTGCGTGCCCAGCAGGTATTTCAGGAAGTACTCGTGGCCCTTGCCCGAGCTGCCCAGGATGTTCGAGCGCCAGACGAACATATTGCGGGGGAAGTTGGCCGGGTTGTCCGGGTCGTCGCACGAGAACTGCAGCTGGCCCGCCTTGATCTGGTCGAGCGCATATGCGGCCGGCGCCTGCCCTGCAGCCCTGGCGGCCTTCGCCACTTCCAGCGGATTGGTTTGCAGCTGCGGCGCCGATGGCAGCCAGCCCATACGCTCGGCCTTGGCGTTGTAGTCGAGCAGGGTCAGGTCGCCCGTGCCGCCGGCGGCCGAGGGCGAGGCGATGTCGCCCGTTTCCAGCTTTTCATGGCGCCACTGGCTCGTGTGCGCATAGAAGAACGAGGTACCGTTCATCTGGCGCATCGGGCGTACCCAGTCCTGGGCGAAGGCCAGCGGCGTCCAGCCCGTTTGCGGACGCAGCTTTTCCTGGCCCACGTAATGGGCCCAGCCGCCGCCCGACTGGCCGATACAGCCGCACATCATCAGCATGTTGATGATGCCGCGGTAGGTCATGTCCATGTGGTACCAGTGATTCAGGCCGGCGCCCACGATGACCATGCTCTTGCCGCGCGTCTGGTCCGCGTTTTCCGCGAACTGGCGCGCCACCGTGATGACGTCGGCGCGTTTCACGCCCGTGTGCTTTTCCTGCCATGCCGGCGTGTACGGCACGTCGTCGTCATAGCTTTCCGCGACATTGGCGCCACCGAGGCCCCGGTCGATGCCGTAGTTGGCCAGGGTCAGGTCGAACACGGTGGTCACCAGGCCCGTGCTGCCGTCGGCCAGGCGGATGGTTTTCACGGGTACTTTGCGCAGCAGCATGTCGGCCGCGTCCTTGCCGCCGAAGTAGGCGAAGCCCACTTCCGTGACGGCGTCGCTGTCGTGGATCATGGAGAGCATCGGCACGATGGGCGCGCCGCTGCCGCCCGCTTTTTGCTCCAGGTTCCACTTGCCCGACTCGCCCCAGCGGAAGCCGATGGAGCCGGCCGGCGCCGTGATCGCCCCCGTGCCCTCGTCGATGACGAGGGTTTTCCATTCCGGATTGTTGGTTTCGTCCAGGTTGTTGTCCAGGTGCGAAGCGCGCAGGAAGTAATCGGGCACCAGCGTGCCGTTATGCTCCTTGAGCAGCACCAGCATGGGGAAGTCCGTGTACTGGCGCGCATAGTCGCGGAAGTAGGCGCTCTGCCCTTCCGCATGGAATTCCTTGAGGATCACATGGCCCATGGCCAGCGCCAGCGCGGCATCCGTGCCCTGCTTCGGCGCCAGCCAGATGTCGCCGAACTTCACCATTTCGCCGTAATCGGGCGAGATGGCCACGGTTTTCGTGCCCTTGTAGCGCACTTCCGTGTAGAAGTGGGCGTCCGGCGTGCGCGTCATCGGCACGTTCGAGCCCCACACCATCAGATAGGTCGAGTTGTACCAGTCGGCCGATTCCGGCACGTCCGTCTGTTCGCCCCACACTTGCGGGCTGGCCGGCGGCAAGTCGCAGTACCAGTCATAGAAGCTCAGGGCCACGCCGCCGATCAGCGACAGGTAGCGCGTGCCGGAAGCATAGCTGACCATGGACATGGCGGGAATCGGCGAAAAGCCGACGACGCGGTCCGGGCCGTATTTCTTGATCGTCAGCGCATTCGCGGCGGCGATGATCTCGTTCGATTCATCCCACGTGGCGCGCACGAAGCCGCCCAGGCCGCGGATGGATTTGTACTGCTGCGAGCGCACGGGGTCCTGGCTGATCCAGTCCCAGGCCGTGACAGGGTCCATGGTCTTGCGCGCTTCGCGCCACATTTCCATCAGGCGGCCGCGCACCATCGGGTATTTCACGCGCTGGGCCGAATACACGTACCAGGAGTAGCTGGCGCCGCGGGGGCAGCCGCGCGGCTCGTGGTTGGGCAGGTCGGGACGCGTGCGCGGGTAATCGGTTTGCTGGGTTTCCCAGGTGATCAGGCCATTCTTGACATACACCTTCCAGCTGCACGAGCCGGTGCAGTTCACGCCGTGCGTGGAGCGGACGATCTTGTCGTGCTGCCAGCGCTGGCGGTAGGCGTTTTCCCAGGTACGGTCTTCATCGACCACGGTGCCATGGCCGTTGGAAAACGGCTCGGCGGGCTTGCTAAAAAATTTCAGGCGGTCCAGAAAGTGACTCATGCTACCTCCACATTGCGCCGCAAACAGCGGCGCCAGGTCTTAAAAAACGCTGCAAGCACGAGGGCTCAAGCGTCGATACAAACAGTCTAGCGATGCGCCCCGCGCGGCGGTATTGGCAAGAAGTCGGTTTCCGGCACCAGGAATGCATAGGCGCGTAGTCACCCGGATAGTCACTCTTGCCTATGGGCGCCGCGGCTGTGCTGCGGTATACCTGTCGCCATCGTTCAACTGTGAGAAAGAGCACCATGCCGATTACCGATTACGCCAGCCTGCTGCGCAGCGCCCGCAACCAGGAGCAGCCGCAACGCCTGCTGTTCACCTTTACCCAGGCGCAGGCCCAGCCTGGCGGCCAGGGCAAGTCCCTCACGCCCGTGATGTGCGCCGACAAGCTGCCCGAGGAACTGGGCAGCTTCGAGACGTTGAAAGAGGAGTCGAAACAGATGCAGACGCACTGGGACGTGGTCTTCGTGGCGGGACTGGCGGGCCAGCACGGCCAGCCGCCCGCGCCGCACGATTGCCAGGCGCCCCTGCGCGCCATGGTGACGGCCATCGAGCAAGGCCGCATCGACAGCCTGCTGGCGTTTGACCGCAGCGGGGATTTGTTACGTTTTAGCTGAATCCGGCCAGGGGCGCGCATGCAGATGGCGCGCCCTTTCTATCGGACAGACGAGGGGCAAGAACTGCTGCTGGCGCGCCGAATACGCCATCAGCGCCCCGCTGTCGATGTCGAAATACCATCCATGCAATTTCAATAATCCCTGTTCCACCCTGCGCTTCAGCCAGGGGTAGGTGAGCAGGTTGTCCAGCGACTGCAATATGCTGGCCAGCTCGCACGCATGGTGCTGCTCTTCCGATGAACGGTGCGCCAGCTCGCGCCGCACGCGCTGCGCCACCGGTTCGGCGATGCGCATCCACTGTCCCACGAAGTCCGTTTCCTGGTCTTGCGCGCGCGGCGGCGGCTGCAGCAGCGCGCGGATGCCGCCGCAACGCGCATGCCCCAGCACGATGACCCTGGCCACTTCGAGCTTGCAGACGGCGAACTCGATGGCCGAACTGACGCCGGGCGGCGCGTCGGGCGTGCACGGCGGCACCAGGTTGGCGATATTGCGCACGACGAACATGTCGCCCGGGTCGCTGCCCGTCAGCAGCATGGGATCGACCCGCGAATCGCAGCAGCCGATCAGCAGGGTCGAGGGCCGCTGGCCGTCGCGCAGGCTGTCGTACAAGGTCTGCGGCTCGCTGAAGTACTGCTGTTGAAACAGGCTGAAGCCGTTGACGAATTTTTCCAGTTCTTCCATGACATACTTTCATTTCCTCAACGTCTGGCAAAAACGACTTGCCAGACGTTCTAACTAGCAAGGCATCGGCGCGTTTTTACGGGAGTAGCACCACCAGGTGATGGCGATACAGCTGACATAAAAGCCGATGAAGCACCACAGGGCCGCGTCGGGGCTGCCCGTCAGCGCGATCGAAGTGCCGTAGCTTTTCGGGATGAAGAAGGCGCCGTACGCGGCCACGGCCGAAGTGAAGCCCAGCACGGCCGCGCCTTCCTTGTTGGCGTCGACGATGGCTTGCTCCTGCGCCGCCTTGTCCTTGCCGGCCGCCGCGCGCTGGTGTTCCGTCAAAAAGATCACGGGGATCATGCGGAAGGTCGACGCGTTGCCGATGCCCGTGCCCGCAAACAGCAGCATGAACATCCAGAAGAAGCCGTTGAAATTGCCACCGATGCCGCCTTGCGGCATGAAGTACAGCACGCCCAGCACGGCGCCTATCATCAAGAGGAACGACCACAGGGTGACCCTGGCGCCGCCCAGCTTGTCCGAGATCACGCCGCCGGCCACCCTCGCCAGCGCACCGACGAGGGGTCCCAAGAACGCGTAGTCGAGCGGATTGACGTCGGGGAACTGGATCTTGATCAGCAGCGGAAACGCGGCCGAATAACCGATGAAGGAGCCGAAGGTGCCCGTGTACAGCCAGCACATGAGCCAGTTGTGCTTGCGCTTGAAGATCACGGCCTGCTCGGAAAACGAGGCCTTGGCCGATGCCAGGTCGTTCATGCCGAACCAGGCCAGCAAGGTGGAGAGCGCAATGAACGGCACCCAGATGAAGCCCGCGTTCTGCAGCCACATCTCCTTGCTCACGCCGTTCTTGACCCAGGTGAGGGAATCGCCGCCCCAGGCGCCGAAGACGGCAAAGGTGATCACCAGCGGCACGACGAACTGCACCACCGACACGCCCAGGTTGCCCAGGCCCGCATTCATGCCCAGCGCGAAGCCCTTGCTGGCCTTCGGATAGAAAAAGCTGATGTTGGCCATCGACGAGGCGAAATTGCCGCCGCCGAAGCCGCACAGCAGGGCCAGGATCAGCATGGTCGGGTAGCCCGTGTTCACGTCCTGCACGGCCAGGCCGATGCCGATGGCGGGAATCAGCAGCGAGCCCGTGGAAATGGCCGTCCAGCGCCGGCCGCCGAAGATCGGCACCATGAACGAATAAAAGATGCGCAAGGTGGCGCCGGACAGGCCGGGCAAGGCCGTCAGCCAGAACAGCTGGTTGTTACTGTAGGTGAAGCCGATGTTGGGCAGGTTGACCACCACCACGCTCCACACCATCCACACGGCAAACGCCAGCAGCAGCGCGGGGATCGAGATCCACAGATTGCGCGCGGCCGTGGCCTTGCCTGTCGTTTGCCAGAAACCGGGAGTCTCAGGCTCCCACGTAGTGATCATGTAGCGGCTCATGCTTGTGCTCCTGCAGCTTGATTGGCGGGCGCCGCGCGCAGCGGCTTGAACGAAAAATGCATCCAGACGAGGGAAACGCAGACGGTGCCGTACAGGAGCATGAAGGCGCTCGAGCGCACGCCCGTGAAGTCCACCAGGGCGCCGAACATCACGGGCAGGATGAAGCCGCCCAAGCCGCCGGCCAGGCCCACCACGCCCGACACGGCGCCGATGTTGTGAGAAAAATCATCGCCGATGAACTTGAAGACGGACGCCTTGCCCACGGCCATGGCGATGCCGACGATGAACAGCAGCACGGTAAACCACAGCGGCGACAGGCCGATATGCAAGGCCAGCGGCCCCGTGACGGTTTCCACCACCATCTGCGTCTGCGGATACGACAGCAGGAAGAAGCACACCCAGCACACCCACATCACGGCCCATGTCACCCTGGCGGCGCCGTACTTGTCGGAGATCCAGCCGCCCACGGCGCGCAGCACGCCGCCCGGCAGCGAGAAGCAGGCGGCCAGCAGCGCCGCGTGTTTCAGGTCGAAGCCGTATTCGGCCACGTAGTACTTCGTCATCCACAGCGCCAGCGCCACATAGCCGCCGAACACCACCGAGTAGTACTGGCAGTAGCGCCACACGCGCGGGTCCTTCAGCACCTTCATCTGCTCGGCAAAGCTCTCGCCCGATGGCGCCAGGTGCGATTTGTCCATGTATGAAAACAGCCAGAAGAGGATGGCCGTGGCCAGCATGGCCACCGCATACACCTTGGGCAGCATTTGCCAGCCGAAGGCGGCGACGATGCCTGGCGCGACGAACTTGGTCAGCGCGGAACCGGAATTCCCCGCGCCGAAGATGCCCATGGCCAGGCCGCGGCGCTCTTTCTCGTACCAGCGCGCCACGTAGGGCGTGCCGACGGAAAACGAGCCGCCCGCCAGGCCCACGAACATGCCCAGCAAGAGGAAATGCCAGTAGGCGGTGGCGTAGGCGATCAGGTAGATCGGCACCACGCTGGCCAGCATCAGCAGGAAGAAGACGCGGCGTCCGCCGTATTTGTCCGTCCAGATGCCCAATGGCACGCGCACGAGGGAGCCCGTCAGCACGGGCATGGCGGCCAGCAGGCCGAATTGCGTTTCAGTCAAGCCCAGGCTGGTCTTGATGGGGATGCCCAGTACGGCAAACATCATCCATACCGCGAAGCAGATCGTGAAGGCGAAGGTACTGCTGACCAGCACGGACGCCTGCTTGCGCCGCATGCCCGGTCCGACTGCCGTGTTACTGCTGTTACTGTTCTTGTTGGTGCCATCTAGGGTAGCCACGATGTTTCTCCATGAATGCACTGGCCGTCTGGCCAGCCGTCCCGACCAGCTTACGTGCCGGCCGCGAAAGGCACTATCGGCCACAGGGTGATTTTGGGAAGGCAATCTGGATAGCCGCATCGGCAAAAGTGACTAGATGGCGCAGGCCGGACCTAGCCTGGATGGCGGGTGTTTTACAAACGGACGCATTTTTGGCACACTCGGCACCGGCACAACAGGGAGCGGCATGGACAACAACACAGAAGCAAACGACATCATCGCCCGCGAGGCCGGACCTGGCGACGTGGCGGCCATGCTGGCCTGCGACGCCTATGCGCAATCGCACGCCAGCCGCGGCGACGCCGTGCGCGACGCCGTCGACAAAGGGCAATGCCTGGTCGCCCTGCACGCCGGCCAAGTGGCCGGCTATGCGCTGCTGCACCCGGACTTCTTCGGCTACGGTTTTGTCCCGCTGGTGGTGGTGGCGCCCGCGCAGCAGCGGCGCGGCGTGGGCTTGCGCCTGCTGGCGGCCGCCGCAAACGCCTGCCCGACGGCGAAACTGTTCACTTCGACGAACCAGTCCAACCTGGCCGCGCAGCGGCTGTTCGCCAGCGCGGGCTTCGTGCGCAACGGCCGGATAGACCATCTCGACGAGGGCGACCCGGAACTCGTGTATGTCAAATTCCTGTATTAGGGACGCCTCATCCCGACGGCGTATGGCGCGCAAGGCCAAAGGCGGCTATGCTGGCGCCACCGTCAATCAACGCCCACGACATCACGCATGGATTATCTGAGCCTCAAGCATTTCCACATGGGTTGCGCCGCCGCCAGCGGCTTTCTTTTCCTGTTGCGCGGCGCCTGGATGCTGCGCGCCTCGCCCGCACTGCAGCAGCGCTGGGTAAAAATCCTGCCGCACCTGATCGACACGGCCTTGCTGGCCAGCGCCATCACGCTGGCCGTGTGGAGCGGCCAGTCGCCGGGCAGCCAGCCGTGGCTGGCCGCCAAGCTGGGCGCGCTCGTGGCCTACATCGTGCTGGGCACCATCGCCCTGAAGCGGGGCAAGACGCCGGCCGTGCGCGGCGCCGCGTTCGCGCTGGCCGTGCTGGTCTTTGCCTACATCGTGGCCGTGGCCGTCACCAAGCAGGCCTGGCCGCTCTGATGCATCAGAAGAGGTAGCGCAGCGCGACGCTGGCATTGCGCGGCGCGCCCCAGTAAGCCTGGTTATACATGCCGACCTGGCTGTAGTAGCGCTTGTCGAACAGGTTGTTGACGTTCGCCTGCAGCGACAGCTGGCGCGACAGCGCATATCTGGCCATCAGGCCGGCCACGGCGTAGCCGCCCTGCGCCACCCGTTCCGTTCCGTTCGGACCCGTGGCGTCGCGGTAGGCGCCGCTCTGCCAGTTCACCCCGCCGCCCACCGACAGGGCGCGCCAGTCGCCGGGCAGCTGGTACGTGGAAAACACGCGCGCCAGGGTTTGCGGCACATAGCTGTTCAGGCGCACACCCTGCTTGTCTTCGGCCGCCGCATGCGACACGCTGGCCGATACGTTCCAGCCCCTGGCCAGCTCGCCCGAGACGTCCAGTTCCACGCCCTTGCTGGTGGTGCCCGCCGCCGCGTAATACGCCTGCGTCAGCGAATTGCCCACGAAGTGTCCCGTGTCTTCCTGCGCCAGGCCATCCTGCGCGATGCGGAACACGGCCAGCGCCGCATTGAGCCTGCCGCCGAAATACTCGCCCTTCACGCCCGCTTCCACGTTCTTGCCCTGCACGGGATCGAGGTAGCGGCCGAAGCGGTCCTGGTTACCCTGCGGCTTGAAGATCTTGCTGTAGCTGGTGTACAGCGCATGCTGCGCATCGATATCCCACACCAGGCCCGCGTACGGCGTCACGGCGTGCTTGGCATACGCGTAGCTGCCGCCCCAGTCGTCGACGTGGTCCGCCTTGTAGCGGCTGTAGCGCGCGCCGACGATCAGCTTCAGGGGATCGGCCAGCGAAAAACGCGCCGTGCCATAGATGCCGCGCTGCTGCACCGTGTCGAGCAGCTTCCAGCGGGAAAAGCCAGGATCGTTCCAGTCCGGCTCCGGCGCCACGCCCCGCCACTGCTCAAACTTGCCGTAGTCGACGCTGCCGCCCGAGATGCCCGGATTGCTGGCGAACTGGTTGCTGCCCGAGACGCCGAACGCCAGGTCGTGCGTGCGCCCCAGCATCTGCACCGGCCCCTGCACATAGGCGTCCACGCTGTCCTGGCGCCGCGTGCCCGAGTAAAACCCGGTGTAGCCCGTCACGCCCTGCCCCGTAACCTTGTCCGGCCAGGTATACGCGAAGGTTTCGGCGGCCGAATAATTGCCCCAGCCGTGATTCAGCATGGCAGTCAGGTTCCAGCCGCCACCCAGTTCCTGCTCCAGGCGCACAAAGGCCGTCTGGCTGCTGCTGAACCAGCGGCTCCAGGTGGCGGCCGTGGTGGCGGCGCGGGAAAACGTGGCCCGCTCGCCATCCGCATACCACAGCGGCAAGCCGCCATACATGCCGCCGCGCGGACGGTTGTCCTGGTATTCATAGCCGGCGATCAGCACGCTGCCGGGCGCCAGGTCCGCTTCCACGGTGGTATAGGCCATGGCTTTCTTGCCATGATACAGGCGCACATACGATTCGCTGTCCTGGTAGCTGGCCACGACGCGCCCGCGCACCTTGCCGTCCGCGGTGAGCGGCGTGGAGACGTCGGCGCTGGCGCGCGCATTGTGCCAGGAGCCCAGACTCAGGGCCGCCGCGCCGGCCAGCTGCCTCGACGACGCGCGCTTGCGCACCAGGTTGATGGTGGCCGACGGTTCGCCCGCGCCCGTCAGCAGGCCCGTGGCGCCGCGCACGATTTCGACCCGGTCGTAGGCCGTCATGTCCAGGGTGCTGTCGCCCACGTTGTAGGCATTGTCGACCGTGGTGGGGATGCCGTCGTACTGGTAGCTGGCGATGGAAAAGCCCCGTGCGAAGAACGAAGTGCGGTCGCTGTCATAGCGGTTGACGGCTATGCCGGCCGCATTTTGCAGCACCTCTTCCACCGTCTGCAGGTTCTGGTCATCCATCTGCTGGCGCGTGACCACGCTGACGGCTTGCGGCGTCTCGCGCACGGACAGGCCCAGGCGCGTGGCCGAGCGCATGCTCTGCGTCGTGTACGAGCCGCTGCCTTCCGTCGCGCCGTTCGCATCAAAGCTGGCGGTGACCTTCATCTCGGGCATGGTCTGGCCGCCATCGGCAGGCGCCGCGTCGAGCACATAGCCGCCATTCGCCTGCGGCACGGCGCGCAGGCCCGAGCCGGCGACGATGGCGCCCAGCGCTTCGGGCACGCTGTAGCGGCCCGCCAGGCCGGCGCTGCGCTTGCCCGCCAGCGCGGCGGCCTGGTAGGAAATCATGGTGCCCGTCTGCTGGCCGAAGCGCACCAGCACCTGTTCCAGGGTGCCGGCCGGTATCGCCAGCTCGATGCGTGCCGCATTGACTGCCTGAGCAAGGGGGGCGGCAGCCGAGGCGCCGCCGGCGGCGAGCAGCCACAGGGCCTGACTGACGGCGATGGCGGCCACGCTACGCTGGCAGCGGGCGGAAACGGCGGGGAAAAGAGAAGAGATTTGACCAGGCATGGGACGATTTTCCAGAAAGTGAATGAAGGGTTCACTGTGCTTGTCACGCGAAAGCCGCAAACCCCTCAATTTTCTGAAAATATTTATCCGGCAGCCTGTGCGCGCCCGGCGTCTGGCCGGTGCGGCGTCAGCGTGACCCAGAACCGCGTGGTCTGGCGCACGTCGATGGGCAAGGTGCGCGCCAGCATGTCGAGCACTTGCGTGGTGTCGGCCAGCGGGTAGATGCCCGACACGCGCAGGTGCGCGATGGCCGGGTCGCACGCCAGGCGCCCATGGCGGTAGCGCGCCAGCTCCTGCACAAAATCGGCCAGCGGCATGTCGTGCGCCACCAGCGTACCGGCCGTCCACGCATCCGCGCCGGCCGGCAAGGTCTGCACGGTGCCAAGCTGCGTCGCCGTGAAGCTGGCTTGCTGGCCGGCCTGCAGCCTGCGCACCGCCTCGGACGCCTGCCCCGGCAGAATATCGACGGCGCCCTCGAACACGCCCAGCTGCGTGCGTTCGCCTGCCACGCGCACGGCAAAGCGCGTGCCCACGGGCTGCAGGCGCCCTTGCGCCGTGCGCACTAAAAAAGGCCGGCCGGCAGCATCGCGCGCGGTCGTGACCATGATCTCGCCCTGCAATACCGTCACCAGGCGCTGGCCCGAATCGAAGCGCACGTCGACGCTGGACGCCGTATTCATCGCAATGCGCGTGCCGTCTTCCAGCACGATGTGGCGCAGCTCGCCCGTGCCGGTGCGGTAATCGGCCAGCCAGAACCGCGCCTGTTCATCGCCGCCAGCCAGCCAGGCGCCGCCGCCCGCGGCCAGCAGCGCCAGGAGCTTCAGGGACTGGCGCCGCGCCGCATGCGCCTGCGCGTGCACGGGCTTGCGCGCCAGGGTGCCGTGCGCCAGCGGCGCGGGCAGGCCGCGCATGCGCGCCATGCACGCCTCGATATGCTGCCATGCCTGTTCGTTTTCCGGGTCGCTGTCGCGCCAGGCGCGCCACGCCTGCTCCACCCCGGGCGCGCCATCGCCCGCCTGCAGGCGCACCAGCCATTCCACGGCTTGCAGGCTGGCCGCTTCCGGCGCGGCGTTGCCAGGCATGCTCATGCCGGCGGCTGGGAGAAAAAGCACTGGTGCATGGCTTTCACCAGGTAGCGCTGCACGGTGGCGAGAGAGACATTCAGTTCGGCGGCGATGGCCGCCTGCGGCATGCCATCGAGCTGCGACAGCAAAAAGGCGCGGCGCACGGGTGGCGCCAGGCCATCGAGACGGCGGTCGATGTCGAACAGCGCTTCGAGCAGGATCGCCTGCGCTTCCGGGTCGGGCGCGCATTGCGCGGGCAGGCTGGCCAGGGTTTCCAGATAGGCCGCTTCCAGGTCGCGGCGCCGGTACAGATTGCCCAGCACGCCCTTGGCCACGGTGGTCAGGAAGGCGCGCGGCTCGCGCGCCGCGATGCGCTCTTCCCGGTTCAGCAGGCGCATGAAGGTGTCGTGCGCCACGTCGGCCGCGTCAAAGGCGTTGCCCAGCTTGTGCCGCAGCCATCCTTGCAGCCAGCGGTGATGATCGTGGTACAGGCTGCCCACCTCCTGGTGAACGCCGGATTGGGCAGCCGACACTGGATATCCCCATGCGCAAACAATAATGATTCGCATTCTAACTGGCGACCTAGTCCCGCGCAACTATCCCGAGAAAGCCAAGCCCCGCGCATGGCACGCGCGGGGCTGGCGTTACAGCGCCACCGCGCTTACTGCATCGGCAAGGCCGTTACATCGACGGCTGGCGCCTGTCCCGTCGCGGGCCGCGTGAAGTTCTGGCTGGTTTTCACGTAGTCGGCAAAGAAGCCGCCGTTACGCAGGTAGAACTTGCCGTTTTCCAGGCCGCCCGCATAATCCATGCGCTGCCCGTTGGTGGCCGTGGCGTCGCCCGTGAAGCGCCCCGCCGTCACTTCCGACCACGTGCCCGATACATTGCGCGCCCACTGGTTGCCGAACTGGACGCGGCGTTCCGTGTAGCCCAGGGTATCGATGAAGTTCTCGAGGAAGGAATGCACGCCCGTCAAGTACGTGCTGATGGCCGGGCGCTTCCACGTGGCGATATAGCGCCACTTGCCTGCCTCCGGCGCGTAGAACCAGGCCGAGTAATCGCTGCCGCCATTGCCGTCGGGCCGCGCGCGCGTAATGAAGCGGTAGGTGGTGCCGGCCGCCCAGTTGTACGACAGATAGGTCTGGCCGCCCGTGCCTTCGCCGCCGAACGCGTTGTCGACCACGCCCGCGCCCTTGCTGACCAGGGTGGTCTTCGCGCCATTGTCGGCATCCCATACGGAGAACAGTATCCAGCGCTCGCTCGGCGATTTCACCTGGATGCCCATGTAGCCCTGGCCAAAGCCGTTGGCCATGAAGTAGGAACCGATGGCGTCCTGGCCCACGGGTATCGTCATCTCGTTATAAAAATACTCGGTATTGGCCGGCACCGTATAGCCCATGTGCACGGACGGTCCGCGCCGCGACCAGTAGTAATTGGCCGGGTCGTTGGCGTAATTGAGCGTGGCGTTCGACGTCACCTTCAGCGCGGCGACGTCGCCAAACGTGTCCTTCACGCGCGACAGGCCCTGCAAGTCCACCTTCACGTAACCGGCCGCCGGCACGTTCACCGTGCCCACGGCATAGGTCTTGCGCGCCTTGCCGGCCAGCTTGACGTCGAACGGCGTGCCGTTGATCTTCACGCGGATGGTGCTGTTGCCGCCATCGGCCAGGCTGGCATCAAGCGCCACCTGGACGGGGCCCGCCTCGGCCACGCGGAAATAGGTGCTGGCGACGGCAGCCGGACTGCTCCAGCCTGACAAGCCCTGCTCGCCGATGACGGCGCCACCGGCCCCGCCGGTGATGAAAGCGTTGCCGGCCAATTCCACGGTGGCGGGCGTGGCCGGCAATTCCACGCTGGTGGCCAGCAAGGCGGTGCCGCCCGTGCCGGAGGTCGCGGTGGCGCCGCCGCAGGCGGCCAGCATCAGCGGTGCGGTGGAAAGGACAGCATAGAGCAATGAACTTCTGTGTTTCATCGACGTCTCCTGGTGGCAGATCTTTGCGGCGGACGTACAGGGGCCTGCGCGCCTGCGCCACGGTTGAACAACAAGGGGAAAAGAAAAAACCCGCTACGGCGGCAGGCGCGGTAGCGGGCGGATGGTGCCTAGTACTTGCCGTCGAGGGCGAAGATCGGCTTGCGCGATTTCCACTGGCCGCCCGTGAAGTCCGGGAAGTCCAGGGTCTGGAAGTTGGCGGCGATCGACTGCTCGGACAGCGGCGTGATGGCGCTCCACGTCACGGCATCGTAGATATCGATCGGCATCGGCGCATTGGCCTTGAGCGCCTCGACAAAGGCGTGGATGACGAAGAAGTCCATGCCGCCGTGGCCCGCGCCTTCTGCCTTGGCCGCATATTTGCGCCAGACGGGATGGTCGTACTTGTCCTGGTAGGCCTTGAAGTCGTCCCACTGGTGCGGCTTGCTGACGCCTTCGATGTGGATGGCATTGTTCAGGTCCATCCACAGGCCGTCCGTGCCTTGCACGCGGAAGCCCAGCGAGTACGGGCGCGGCAGGCTCGTGTCGTGCTGCAGGATGATGGTTTCGCCGTTCTCGCACGCCAGCGTGGTGGTGACCACGTCGCCCAGCTTGAATTTCACCTTGGCGTTCGCATGCTGCGCGCCGCCCGGCTGCTTGACGATGTAGTCGTGCAGGCCGCGCGCCTTGGTGGCGAAGGCGTTGATGCGCGTGAAACGGTTGCCGCGGTTGATGTTCGTGTACATGGCGCACGGGCCGATGCCGTGGCTGGGATACAGTTCGCCATTGCGTTCGACCGAGTGCTGCGTGCGCCAATGGGCTTCGGACCAGCCCTTTTCGCCGAATTCCACGCCGCCGCCATACGGCTTGGCCGGATTGCCGCTGTTGAATTTCACGGCACGCAGATCGTGCTGGTAGCCGCCCTGCAGGTGCAGCAGTTCGCCGAACAGGCCCGCGCGCACCATCTGCAATGCCGCCATCACGTCGCGGCGGTAGCACACGTTTTCCAGCAACATGTAGGGCGTACCCGTTTTCAGCTGGGTATTGAGCACATCCCAGTGGTCTTGCAGGGTGATGCCGGCCACCACTTCGCAACCGACGGGTATCTTCGCCTGCATGGCGGCAATCGCCATGGGCGCGTGGAATTCCCACGGCGTGGCGATGATCACGCCATCGAGGCCGCCCGCGTCGAGCATGCGCTTGTAGGCTTTCTGGTCGCGGTCTTCGCCATACGTGCGCGGACGCGGCTTGCCCGCCTTTTCCACCTGACCCAGCGCGTGTTTCAGCATGATCGGTTCGATATCGCACAGGGCCACCACTTCCACGTCGTCGCGGCGCACCAGTTCAGCCAGCAGCACCTGGCCGCGCATGCCCGTGCCGATCACGCCCAGGCGGACCTTGTCGCGGCCGCCGGCAGTTGCGGCGTTCGCGTCACCAGGCAGCAAGGCGCTGCCGGCCATGGCGCCACCGGCCAGCGCGGCGCTGGCGGACAGGAAATTGCGTCGATTGAATTGTGTCGTCATTGGTCTCTTCTCGCTCCATTGGTAATCATCGTCACCGGCCCGCCATGCGGCAGGCCGGCTGCAGTTTAATAGGTGTATTCCGCCGTAAAGCGCACGGAACGCGGCGCCGTGCGGCCAGCCACCTGCAGGTAGTTGCGGGCGATGGCGCCATGGTCTTCGCGCGTTTCGTTATAGCGGGTCACCGTCTGGCTGTTGAACACGTTGAACACGTCCACTTTCAGGCTCAGGCCTTTAACGGCGCTGGGAGTATAGGCCACATTCATGTCCAGCTGGGCTTGCCATGGCAGGCGGCCCTGGCTGCCGCGCGGCGCAGGCTTGCCGTTGCAGTAGAAATAAGAGTCGCCGTAGTCGTTCTCGAACTTCAGGTTATCCGGCAGCGCGCCGATGCAGTTGCGCGGTGCGCCCGAGGTCAGCGACAGGTTGGCGCCCACCATCACATCCGGGATGACCTGCATGAAACCGTAGGCCTTGAAGGCATGGCGGTGGTCGCCCGGCAGGTAGCCATACGCGTTGTACATCAGTTCTTTGTGGTCGTCGCTGACCGTCAGGCCCACATCGCCGCCGCCGATGCTGTCCGTCTGGCCTTCCATATTGCCCTTCAGCGCAGACAGGGTGTAGGTCAGCTTGCCGTACCAGCCGTTCGTGTACGGGTGCTCGACGAACATGTTCAAGGCGCGGTAGGTGCGCGATGGCAGCGGGTTGCCCCACTCCGCCGCCGAGATGTCCACGCGGCGCAGGCCCTTGCCGTCGTCGAAGTCCACCATCAGGCTGTTGTCGCGGCCCGGGTTGATGATGGCGCACTGGAAGCCGCCCCAGTTGCTCGTGTCGACGCTGTTGCGCGTGGCCCAGGCTTGCAGCGGACGGGCGTCGCAGACATCGTCGTTGGTGTCGTTCAGCTTGCGGTACAGGACGCTGGCGCCCACCACCAGCTTCTTGCTCAGCGCGCGTTCGAAGCCCAGCGAGAATTCATCCTGCGACAAGGGTTTGAGGCCAATGGCCGTCACCTCGCGCGCATCGCGGCTCTGGCCATATGCATTGTTGGCCGAATACGGCTTGCTGATGGCGTGCAGGCCCGTTGGCGCGCCCGTGACGGGATCGACGCCCGTGTAGGTGTACATCTCGCTGGTGGCCAGGAAGGGACTGGCCATGTTGCTCGACAAATTCGATGGCACCGGCAGGTGATAGCGGCCGCCGTTGGCGAAGAATTTCAGGGTGCCGTCGCCCAGGTAATCCCAGGTGGCGCCCACGCGGGGGGCGATCATGTTGCGCTGCGAAATGAAGGCAACGCCGTCGGTGCTGTAGTTGGTGAACTGTTCGCGGCGCAGGCCCAGGTCCAGCAGCACCCGTTCCGTGACCTGGTAATGGTCCTGGATGTACTGCGCCGATTGCACGCTGGTCGGACGCGCCAGGTTGGCATTCAGGTCCTTGCTGACGTAATAGCCCTGCGCGCCGTAGCCGCCGCCCTGTGCCGGCGTCTCAAACGCGCCGTTGATGGCCCGGTTCGGATCGTCCGCTTTCAGATAGCTCCAGCGGTAGCCGCCCGCCAGGCTCAGGCCCACCTTCGATTCCACGTCGATGCGGTCGATGCCGCCGCGCAGCGAATGCTTGCCCAGCTTGTATTCGAGGTCCAGGCGCTTGGCCTTCTGGCGGTCTTCCGACGACGGGTCGACCAGGGTGCCCGTCACCGTTTGCGGATTGGCATAGCTCAGGCCCGGCACCTGGGTCGAGGTATTCGACGAAGTCTGCGCCAGCAGCGGATTGTAGCCATTCGGCGTGCGGGTGTGCGACGTGCGCGATTCGCCCATCATGGCCGTCACCGTCAGGTTGTCCGTCAGGTAGCCCGTATATTTGAAGATGTCGATGTTCGCCCCTGGCGCGGCCGATGAGCCGCAGCAGTTGACCGTCGTCTCGCCCTTGCCTGCCTGTACGCCATTGCTCGCATGCGTGGCGTAGCTGTAGCCATACGCCTGGCTGTCCGTTTTCGTGCGGTCATACAGCTTGGTGTATTCGAAGTGGTGGTCGTCCGTCAGGTTGTAGTCCAGCTTGGCCATCATGCGGTCCACCTTGCTCTGGCTGGTGCTCCAGCCGCGCGCCAGGGCCGTGCCCGAGTCGGCGGTGGCGGCAACGGCCTGGCTGTCCGTGCGCGTCTGCTCCAGCGCCACGAAGGCGAACAGCTTGTTCTTGATCAGCGGACCGCTGCCATACAGGCCCACCACCTTGCTGGTGCTGCCGTTGTCGCGGTTCCAGTACAGCAGATTGCCGTCCGTCTTGGGATTGGCGCCCGTGTTCGGGTAATACGTGTTTTCCGGCTCGCCCTTGAGCGAACGGGGAATGATGGAGACCTTGCCGCCGAATTCGACCTTGTTGCCGCCGCTCTTGGTGGTGATGTTGATCACGCCGCCCGTGGAACGGCCGAATTCCGAACCGTAGCCGCCCGACAGCACCTGCAGGTTCGAGATGGCGCCGAACGGCAGTTCCGACGCGCCCACCTGGGTCAGGATGTTGGTGATGGGGAAACCGTTGACGTAGAACGCGTTTTCCGACTGGCCCGAGCCGCCGATCGATGGCGCATTGCCGTACACGCTGTTGGTGCCGCGCGAGACGCCCGGCGTCAGCTGCACGATGGAAGCGACGTCATTGCCGACCGGCAGCGCCTTCAATTCCTTGGCCGTGAAGATCACGCCATTGTTGGTGTTCGACACGTCGATCGGATTGCGCGACGCTTTCACCACGACGGTCTGCTCCTGGCCCACGGGACCTGCCGCGCTGGCAGGGCCGAAGTTGGCTTCGGCGCCCGCGCCGATCAGGGCCTCGACTTCCTGCGTCGCTTCGACCGCACCGGCGCGCAGCACGCGCACCGCATAGCGGCCAGGCGGCATGGAGTTGGCCACATAGCGGCCCGAGGTATCCGGCGTCAAGCTGCGCTGCACGCCCGTCGCCAGGTTTTCCAGCACCACGGTGGCGCCGGCCGGTGCGCTCACTTCGCCGAAAATGGTGCTGGTGGCGTTCGACTGCGCCCAGGCCTGGCCTGGCACGCCGGCCGCCAGTGCGATCACGATCGCGGCGGCGCGGCTGATGTCGCGCAATTTGAGTCGGGTGGTATGCATGATGTCTCTCCGTCTGTTTCGAGGGTTATCGGCGCCCTTCCCGCTCCAGGGCGAAGCTGAAAGGGGCGCCATTTTTATGGTGTTCGCCGGAAGGCGCGGCCAGGCAGCCGCTCCTTTCGGGAAATCAGTCCATCTCGGCTGATTTTCGTTTTCTTGGGATTACTTTAAAAAGAAAAACAAATATCGTCAACAAAAAGAAAGTTATAACGCAAATTTATCGTGAATTTCATTCAATAAGCAGAATTTATCTTTCGATTCACGGGATGGCGCGGTGAATAACTTTCGTTATCGTGGTATGACAGATACACATAACGCCAAGCAGGTGGAGAGAAACGCGCAATACGGGCACCGACCGGCAAGAAAAAACGCGAAAGACGACATGCGCATCATCTTTCGCTTACGTTTATCTTTCGTATTGCGCATTTCGGAATGTTGCCATTTTCTTTTCATGGCGCAACGCCGTCCCGCCCGGCGCAAACCGCGCCGGGCGGGACGGGGCATGCCACGCTTTAGAAGAACTTGTAGCTGGCCGAGAGCGCAAACTGGCGGCCGAACAGGTCCTGGCTATGGTTGTAGCCTTCCCAGCCATTCGGGTCGTAGTACGGCTGCTTGTTGAACGCATTTTTCACGTTCAGGCCCACGTCCAGGTGCTTGATCGGCTTCCAGCTGAAGGCCAGGTTCACCGTGGTGTACGACGGCGCTCCCTTGCACTGCCCCGCAGGCAGGGACACGGAAGCGGCCGTGCAGTTTTCCGGCGTGTTGTCCTTGTCCCAGGGACCATACGCCCAGCGCGTCTTGCCCGAGTAGTTGATGAAGACGCTGCTGACGAAGTTGCGGTAGCTCCAGTCGGCATTCACGGTGGCGCGGTAGCGCGGCGAATCGTAGTAACCGACGGTATTGCCCTTGATGTCGCTGCCGTCTTCGCCGTCATGGGTGTCGCGCTTGCGGATGGTGGCCGCGATACCGGTGCTCAGCTTGCCCCAGTCGCCCAGCGAAAAGCGCGTGCGCGCATCGATGTCCACGCCGTCCATCAGGGTGCGGCCCCGGTTCGAATACGAGTTGATCAAGCCGCCCAGGTTGCCCACCGAGTAGCCCGGCACGCCGCCCGCGCACACGCCCGCATTGGCCGGATTGGCGCACATGGCCGCCACCGCCGCCATATTGCCCCGGTCCGTGTCCGTCAGGTCGTTGCGGATGGCGCTGGCGGTGCCGGCCAGGGTCGGGCCGTATTTAGCCACCAGTTCCGTAAACAGCTCGTTGAAGTCCTGGCGCACGATTTCGTCGCGGCGGTTGATGAACCAGTAATCGACGGAGATGCTCACGTCCTTGGCCGGCTGCAGGACCAGGCCCACGGTGGAAATCTTGGCCTTTTCCGGGCGCAGGTTCTGGTTCGGCGGCGTCAGGCCGCCCACCGTCGTCGAGCAGTTCGAATTGAGCAGGCTCTTGCCCAGGTCCGCATCCGTCGCCACGCTGGACTTCATCAGGGCGCGCGCCATGGCATTCGTTTCATCGCAGCGCACCGTGTCGCGGATGCCGCCCACCTGCGCAAAGACGCCGCCCGTGCCCGATTCGGCCAGGTTGGGCGCGCGGAAGCCTTCGGAATACGTCCCGCGCAGCATCAGGTCGGGCCGCGCGCGCCAGATCACGCCCAGCTTGGGCGCCAGGTTGGCGGCGAAATGCGGATATTTGTCCAGGCGCGCAGCCGCATTGACTTCCAGAGTGTCGGAAAGCGGCACCACCACTTCGCCAAACACGGCGCCGATGGTACGGCGGCCATCGAACCAGGACCCGCCCTGCTGCGTGATCAAGCCATTGGCCGCATCCGCATTGCCGGGCGTGAGGAAGCTTTCGCGCATGATGCTGGTGCCCACGGCGGCGCGCACTTCGCGCTCGCCCAGCTTGAACAGGGTGCCTTCCAGCTTCGCGTCCCAGGTCATCAGCTTGGTCCACGATTCGATGGCGAAGGTGGGATAGGCGGCGCGCAGCAGCGCCGCATTGGCTTCGCTGATCTCGCCGAACTTGTAGGCGGGATTGTCCGAAATGAACGTGCGGCCGCTGACGGGGTCCTTCGTGAACGGGCCGAATGCCTGCTCGAAGCCCTTGATGTTGATGTTCGCCGTCTGGAACAGGGTGGAATGGCTGCCCGCCACGCTGAGCGCCGTTTCAAAATCCCAGCCGCCGCCGATGCTGCCGCGCAGGCCCACCAGCGCGCGGTAGTTTTCATCGACGTTCTTCTGGCCGAAGTGGCCCGTCGCATCTTGCAGCAGATAGTTCAGGCCGGCCGCGCCGCCCATCTTCGCCACCATGTCGGCATCGAGCTTGCCTTTCAGGTAGACGTTGTTGGGGCTCAGGAAAGGCGTGGCGAAGGTGTTCAGGGTATTGCCCGTGTTGCGCGCAAACCAGTTGTTCGTGCTGCCGCTGTTGAAGCTGGACGGGCCGTTCTCGCCGCGCATCTTGATGTGGGTGAAGGCACCTTCCGCGAACCCTTCCAGGTCGCCGCCCAGTTTCAGCCGGCCGCTCAGGTAGGCCGTGGCGCGCTCCGACGTGGGGCCCGTGTCGAGCTGGTTGGGCAGCGCATTCCACACGCAGCGCGTGCCCGACGCCTCGGTGATGCTGGTATTGCAGCCGGGCGCGGCGCGCTGGGTGCGCGCATTGTTGTTGGCCTTGTCGAAGACAAAGAAGGTCCCCGGATTCATCGTGCCCGGCTCGCTGCCCACGCCCACGCGCATGTTGGGAATGAAATTGGGATTGTTCGCATAAAAATACGAGGGGCGCTTCTGCCAGGTGTCGGCCAGCGCGATGCGGTCGCGCTGGTAGACATTCACGGAGCCGTAGACGTTATAGCCGTCGCTGGCCAGGTCGCCCACGCCATACAGCACGCTGGCCTGGCGCTCGCCATAGGCTTTCACGCTGGGCGAAAACTCGCCGTTGGCGCGCGCTTCCAGGCCCTGATACGATTTCTTCGTGATCACGTTGATGACGCCGGCCACGGCGTCGGAGCCATACACGGCCGATGCGCCGTCCGTGAGGATTTCCATGCGCTCGATGGCGGCAGCCGGAATGGCGTCGATATTGACGAACATGGTCTGGAAGCCGGCCGGCGCGCCATAGAACGACAGGCGGCGGCCATTGAGCAGCACCAGGGTGCCCTGCGCGCCCATGCCGCGCAGGTTCGCCTGCGAGCCGCCATCGGAGCCCGTAAACATCGAGCGGAAATCCTGCTGCGCGGGACGGGCGGCAGGCAGGTTGTCGAGCACCTGCAGCAGGGTGAGCGCGCCCATGTTCTCGATCTGCTTGGCGTTGATCACCTGTACGGGCGACGCCGTTTCCGCATTGATGCGCTTCAGGCTCGATCCCGTCACTTCCACGCGCGCCAGCTTCTCTTCCTCCGCTGCCAGCGCCGTTGACGCCAATCCTACCGCCACCATGGCGGCCATCAGTTTTTTCAAGTGCATTCCCATCTCCCTTTTTATAAGTGATTTGTTTTCGTCAGGCTGCAAGAGCCCCTCCCCGGTCCGAAGAGGGGCGCGTTCTCAGTGAAATAATTGAAGGGTGCTTAGCGCGGCTTGACGGTCGCGCCCTCCGTGCCCGTGAGTACGGCATTGGCCCAGTTGCCGCAGACCTGGGCCGGCTGGGCGCCGCGCGCACCCAGGGTGCGCAGGCTGAGCTGGCTCAGGCCGCGCACGTCGATTTCGGGTTTGACCACCCCGGGAGCCGTGACCAGGCCGCTGTCATACAGCTGCCGCTCGCCGCTCCAGACCTGGAATTGCAGGCCGCCCGCGCTGCGGCAGCTATCGTCCACGCCCAGGTCGGCGCGCAGCAGATTCCAGTTGCCCGCCAGCTGCAAGTCGATGCGGCTGGCAGGTCCCACGCCGAGGCCCTTGCGGAACCACAGCCCGTTCATGCGCATCTCGGCCGCCTTGCCGGCCGGCCGGTCGCGCGCAATATGCTTCGGCAGCGCCAGGTCCGACAGGTAGCGCTGCACTTCCGGCCCTTCGGCCACGCGGTGCTCGAGCACGCGGAATTCGGACAGGGTCACGGGCGCCACGTCCGTGGCCAGCGCCGCGTCGAACGCGCGCGCCACCGGTGCGCCTTGCGCCGCCGTGACCATCGGGTCGGTGGTCGCCGCGCCGTCGCCTTCCGGATTTTGCGTGCTCATCACGCGGAAGCGCAGCAAACGCCCCGCCGTCGCGGGGAAGTTGATGGTCTGCGTGCCTTCCTGCAGTTTCAGGGTGCCCCGCTGCAGGGGCGCGCCCCACTCGCCGTTGTTGTCGCCGATGTAGATTTCATAGTCGCGCACCTGGCCATGCTTCCAGTGCTGGTCGTTGCGCGGCGCCAGTTCGATGCCGTCCACCAGGCGCCGTTCCGTAAAGCCGATTACCCATTCGTGCGGCCCGCTCTTCACGGACGGGCTGCGCACGGTGCGGAACCACGTCTCCGGCTTGCCGTCGAAGGCGTTTTCCAGCGGATAGCCGCTCTCTTCGAACGGACGCGCCACCACCTGCATGGCGTCGGCCGGCAAGGCGCGGCCCGGCACGGGCGCGGCCGGGAAGTCGGCGTCCAGCCGCGCCACGGCCAGCGCGCCGGCGACCTGCAAGGCCAGGGGCTGGCGGATATCCTGCGCCGCCACCTTCACGTGCAGGGTGCCCTGCCTGTCGGCGCCATCGAAGAACCAGCCCTCTGCCGCCTTGTCGTAGGCGGCGCGGTCGCCGGACGCCGCGATCATCCTTTCGCCAGCCCGCACGGCGGCCGGGGCCTGGCCCGCCAGCATGCGCAGCGCGTAGCCGCGGCGCGCTTCCTGGCCCTGGTACTGGCCATCGACGGCGCCAATCTCCACGCGCACGCCGCCGCCCGTCTGGCGCATGCGGATCACTTGCTGGCTGTAGGCGCCGCCCTGGTACTGGCGCGTGTTGCCGTCGTCTTCATACAAGGTATATTCGGAGTCGCCATGCGGGTAGATATCCAGGGTCAGCTGGTCCTTCGGCTTCTGGCCGTCGTACAGCATTTCCGGATACATGGGCAGGATGGCGCCGGCCCGCACGAACACGGGCAGCTTGTCCAGGGTCACCTGCAGATCCAGGTCGCGCCCTTTCGCATCCGCCGTGGCCTGGCGGCCATCCCAGTAGTCGTACCACGTGCCCTGCGGCAGGTGGATGCCCTTGCGCCAGCCGCCGCTGACGGCCTGGCTGCGGTAGACGGGCGCCACCAGCACGTCGCGGCCCAGCAGGAACTGGTATTTGTACGCTTCCGTGTAGGCAGCCGGGTCTTGCGGGTAATCCCACATCAGGCCCCGCACCAGCGGCGCGCCCGATTGCTCCGCTTCGCGCACCAGCGTATACATATACGGCGTCAGACGCATCTTGAGTTTCAGATAGCGGCGGTTGATGTCGCGGTACGGCTGCTCGAACCACCACGGGTGCTTGCGTTCTGCAGCGGCCCAGCCGGACATGCCCATCAGCACGGGCGTGAAGCTTTTCCACTGCAGGTCGCGCAGATAGGTTTCCGGGCTGCCGCCGAAGATGGCGTCCACGTCGCCGGACGCATACGCCTGGCCGGACAGGCCCGAGCCGATCAGGGTCGGGATGTGCCAGCGGATGTAGTCCCAGCTGGCGCTTTGGTCGCCCGTCCACGCCACGGCGTAGCGCTGGATGCCGGCCCAGCCCATCACCGTCCAAAGGAATGGCCGGCTGTCGGAGTTGTTCAGGATGCCGTCATACGCCGACTTGTTCGCATCCATGGCAAACTGGTAGCCCTTGCCCGTCCACGCCACGTCCAGCTTTTGCACGCGGCTGCCCGCCTGGCCCACTTCCCAGGCGATCTTGTCGACGCCGTTTTCCGTCCACAGGCCCGTGCGGAAGCCGTAACCGGCCAGGCCCTTCACCGTTTCCGGCAAGTTCGTGTAGCCGCAGCCATAGCCGTCGTTGGGCAGTATCCAGCCGCCCGGCATATCGTGTTCGCGGTATTTGCGCGCCACCGTTTCCACCACGTCCGGCGTCTTGCCCGTGGGGCCGTCGGTCCAGCCTTTCGGCACGGAACCGGGCTTTTTCACGTTGTCGCCGTCGTTGTAGCAATCGGCGTCGCCGTATTCCAGCGCCCAGCGGGGCAGCATGCGGGCGCGGCCCGTCAAGTCCGTGTAGCGGGCCACGACGTCGCGCACGTCCTTGCCGACGAAGAAATACGCGTCATAGCGGCCTTCCGCGTGCTGCAGCGAGATCTGCTGCGTGTCGCGCAAGTCGTAGTTCCCGTCGGACCAGGTGTTGCGCAGCATGCCCCACCCGCGTGAACTCATCAGGAATGGCGCGGGATTCGGGCGGTCGCCCTCTTCCCAGCCGCCCGAGTACGACACGGGCACCTGCCTGCCCTTGAATTCGAAGCGGCCATTCTGCTGGCCGCCGCCGAAATAACGTTCGCCCGGCAGGCTGGACAGCACCTGCACGCCCTGCTTGTCGTCGAGCGACAGCGGCTGCACCTCGCGCCACAGCGGCGCCGCGTCGCCCTTGCGGAACAGGGTAAAGCGCAGCGGTTTGCGGTCGATGCGCAGGCTCAGGGCCTCGGTGCTGATCAGGATATGGTCGGCCTGCTCGCTGAGCTGGTACGCCACCTGCGCGGCAGGCTGGCCCACGACGATGGGCGCGGCCTTGTCGCCGGGGCCCGTCAAGCCTCCCTTGCCGCCCGCCTGGATGCGCAGCACGTCCACCTGCGGCAGGCTGATACGCAGCTGCACGCCCGTGTCGCTGCGCACATCCCAGCCCAGCGCTTCGCCCTTGGCCACGTCGGCCCCATGCACGGCACTCAGACTGGTCAGGTTGCCGATGGGCGCGGCCTGCACGCCTGGCGCGGCCAGGGTGGCAAGGGCGGCGAGGACGCAGGCGGCAAGGGCGCGGCGGGGAAGCGGGAGAGGTTTCATCTGTAGGCTTTCAGAAAATCGAAGTGATGGAAATACTTTAAGAAGAAAAATAAATATCGTCAATCAAAAGAAAGTTTTGACAGCAATTTATTAATAAAATGCCCAAAATTGGCGCATTTATCTTACGAATCACCAAAATCGCGCAAAACAAACTTTCGTTATCGTGGCATTTCAGCGACAAGCCGCAGCAGCACGGGCTGTCATGCGGCACTGCAGCACGCTTGCCAGCCATCTTCGCCCCTGTAAAACGACATTATTTCGCAAGTCACGAAATAATTTACTTTCGTTTTACTTTCGTATTTGACTTTTCGAAATTTAGTATTTATGCTTTCTCCAACAAACACTTTACTGACACTCCATGACTACCCTTCTTCAGCGTGACATTCAAACCTGGCGCGACATCGGCGGCCTGCACACGGCCGAGGAAATCGCGCACCAGCCGGCCATCTGGCGCGCGCTGGCCGCCATTCTGCGCGACGAGCAAGCCGGCCTGGCTGCCTTCCTGGGCGACGCGCTGTGCAACCCTGCGCAGCGCGTCATCCTGACGGGCGCCGGCAGCTCGGCCTACGTGGGCGAAATCGTCGTCGACACCTTGAATGCGGCCTGGCCCGCGCAGATCCGCGCCATCGCCACCACCACCCTGCTGACGCACCATGAGCTGTACCTGGAAGCGGATGCGCCCACCCTGCTCGTCTCGTTTGCCCGCAGCGGCGACAGCCCGGAAAGCCTGGCGGCCGTGGAACTGCTGCGCCAGGTCGTGCCCGGCGCTCGCTTCTTGAACATCACCTGCAACGCGGACGGCAAGCTGGCACGCCAGGGCGCCAACGACAGCAACACCTATAAGCTGCTGATGCCGGCCGGCAGCTGCGACCGCGGCTTCGCCATGACCAGCAGCTTTACCAGCATGCTGCTGGCAGCCCTGTGCGTGCTGGGCAAGGATACGGACTTGCAGCGCCTGGAGGCCCTGGCTGACCTGGGCGAACAGGCCTTGCGCGACTGGTCGGCCCCCGTGGCGGACCTGGGCTCGCAAGCCGTGCAGCGCGTGGTCTACCTGGGCAGCGGCCCGCTGGAAGCGCTGGCCAAGGAAGCGGCATTGAAAATCCTGGAATTGACGGGCGGCCGCGTGATGGCGATGGCGAATACGCCGCTGGGTTTCCGCCACGGCCCGAAATCGGCCGTCACCACGGAATCGCTGGTGATCCTGCTGCGCAGCAGCAAGCCGCTGGCGCGCCAGTACGAAGACGACCTGCTGAAGGAGCTGCAGCGCGACAGTGTGGCGCAGCGCTGCCTGACGGTGGGCATCGGCGGCGACTTATCTGCCAACTTGGCGGCCGACGCGCCGGCCTGGCCCGACGCCTGGCTGGCGCCATTGTGGCTGCTGATGGCGCAGCAATATGCGCTGCACCAGTCCGCGCTGCTGCAGCTGCGCCCCGACAATCCATTCGCCGGCGGCATCGTCAACCGTGTCGTGCAGGGCGTCACCATCTATGGCCATGACCAATTCTAACCGTCCCCTGGGCTACCACGGCATCGACATCGGCGGCAGCAAGATGGAGCTGGTCGCCTTTGCCGACCGCGACGGCGCGCTGGCCGAGGTGTTCCGCGAACGGGTGGCCACGCCGGGCGACGATTTTGCCGCCTTCGTGCAAGCCATCGTCGACCTGGTGGCGCGCGGCGACGCCGCCCTGGGCACGGCGGCGCCCGTCGGCATCGGCTTGCCCGGCGTAATCGACAGCGCCAGCGGCCGGCAACTGAGCTCCAACGTGCCCGCCCTGAACGGCCGCCTGGTGGCGCAGACCCTGCAGCAGGCCTTGAAACGTCCTGTCGCCATCGGCAACGACTGCCAGTGCTTTGCCCTGTCGGAAGCGCAAGGCGGCGCGGCCGACAATGCCGCCAGCATGTTCGGCGCCATCCTCGGCACGGGCGCCGGCGGCGGCTACTGCGTGGGCGGCCAGCTGCTGCGCGGCTTTAACGGCGTGGCCGGCGAATGGGGCCACTGGACCCTGCCCGCCACCCTGCTGGCGCAGCACGGCCTGGCCGAATACCCCTGCCCGTGCGGCAAGACGGGCTGCCTGGAACGCTATGCCTCCGGTCCTGCCATGAGCAAGCTGCACGCGCATTTCGGCGGCGACGGCGCCGAGCCCCTGGCCATCGTGGCGCGCGCCAACATGGGCGACGCCGTGGCCGAACGCACGGTGGCCGTGCACCTCGATGTGCTGGGCCACGCGCTGACCGGCCTGGTGCTGGCCTACGACCCGCACGTCATCGTGCTCGGCGGCGGCCTGTCCAAATTGCCCCACCTGTACGACAAGCTGCCGGCCGCCGTGAAGCGTCATCTGTTCCCCGGCGTGCACGTGCCGCCCATCTTGCCGCCCCGCTTTGGCGACGCCGGCGGCGCGCGCGGCGCGGCCCTTTTGATACGACAACATACGAAGGCGTAAACATGATGAAGCAAGTGGAAACCCCGACTTTTACCCTGTCGCCCATCCAGCAGGTGATCAAGGCGCACCGCCGCGGCGAGCGCGTGGGACTGTACGCCGTCTGCTGCAGCCACCCGAGCGTGCTGCGCGCCGCCATGCGCGTGGCCAGCGAATACGACACGGTGCTGCTGGTCGAAGCGACCTCGAACCAGGTCGACCAGTTCGGCGGCTACACGGGCATGACGCCGGCCGTCTTCCGCGACACCATGCTGGCACTGGCCCGCGAACAGGGCTTCCCCACCGAGCGCCTGGTGCTGGGCGGCGACCATCTGGGCCCGAACGCCTGGCAGCATCTCGATGCGGCTACCGCGATGGCCCACGCCGAGACCCTGATCGCCGCGTATGCGTCGGCCGGTTTCCACAAGATCCACCTCGATTGCAGCATGCGCTGCCTTGATGACCCCTTGCAGCTCGACGATGAAACCGTGGCCGCCCGTTCGGCGCGCCTGTGCATCGTCGCCGAAACGGCGGCCGCCGCCGCCGGCTTCGCGCCGCCCGTCTACGTGATCGGCACGGAAGTGCCGATTCCCGGCGGCGAAGCATCGCTGGCGCAGGCCGGCGCCGTCACCAGCCCGCAGGCGGCGCGCCGCACCCTGGACGTGCACCGCCGCGCCTTCCTCGACAATGAGCTGCATGGCGCCTGGCGCAGGGTCATCGCCATGGTGGTGCAGCCGGGCGTCGATTTCGACCAGAGCAGCATCCAGCATTACGATGCGCCGGCGGCGGCCGAACTGTCGGCCTTCGTGGCCGAGCAGCCCGGCCTCGTGTTCGAAGCCCATTCCACCGATTACCAGCGCGAATCGGCGCTGCACGCCATGGTGCGCGACCATTTCGCCATCCTGAAAGTGGGTCCGGCCGCCACCTTCGCCCTGCGCGAAGCGCTGTACGCGCTGTGCCAGATCGAGCAGGAACTGCTGCCGGCGCACGCCACCTCTCAGCTGATGCAGGTGCTCGACGACGTGATGGTGGCCAAGCCGAAGAACTGGATCAAGCATTACCTGGGCACGCCCGAGGAACAGCGCCTGATGCGCCGCTACGGCTTGAGCGACCGTTGCCGCTATTACTGGGGCGAGCCGGAAGTGGCGGCCACCGTCGACAAGCTGCTGGCCAACCTGGACGCCGTGACGATTCCGCTGCCGCTGCTGAGCCAGCACTTGCCGGAGCAGTACCTGGCCGTGGTGCAGGGCAGCCTGCAAGCCCGGGCGCCGGCCTTGATCGAGCACAAGATCGGCAGCCTGCTGGCGCAATATGCGCGCGCCTGCAACCGCAATGCGGCCCTGCCCCCCATTGCCGAAGCGGCAATCTGTTAAGCTCGGTATTTTCATTTTTTTACTGAGCCCGCCACCATGCGAAATACCAGCCAACGCCGTGAATCCATCCTCCAAATGCTTGCCCAGCAGGGCTCGGTGCAAGTGACCGATTTGGTGGAAAAGCTCGGCGTGTCCGCGGTCACCATCCGCAGCGACCTCAATGCGCTGGAAGCGCAGGGCATGGCCACGCGCAGCCACGGCGGCGCGACCCTGACGCGCACGCCGCCGCCCGAGCACACGATACGCCAGAAAGACGCCATCAACCACGAGCAGAAGGAGCGCATCGGCGCCTATGCCGCGCGGCTGGTGGAACCGGGCGACAACATCATCATCGACTCGGGCACCACCACCATCTCGCTGGCGCGCCATCTGCGCGATGCGAGCGGCGTGACGGTGGCCACGAATGGCCTGAACATCGCGTGGGAACTGGCCGACGCACCGGGCGTGGACCTGATCCTCACGGGCGGCCTGCTGCGCAAGCAGTCGCTGTCGATCCAGGGCAGCCAGGCGGAAACCTGTTTGCAGGCGTACAGCTTCGACAAGCTGTTTTTGGGCGTGGATGGCTTCGACCTGCAGTTTGGCGTCACCACCCACCACGAAGCGGAAGCGAGCCTGAACCACAAGATGGTGGAACGGGCAAAGAAAATCATCGTCCTCACGGACGCCTCCAAGTTCGGCCGCGTCAGCCTGCACCGCATCGTGCAGCTGGACCGCGTCGATACCGTCATCACCGATGCCAGCATCAGCCAGGAGTACCGCGAAGGGCTGCAAAAGCTGGGCATCGAACTTTTTATAGCGGAATAACACATGCTGAGCGGCAGAATCCTTACCCCATCTGGCTGGATCACGGGCAACATCACCTTTGACCAGCGTATCGTCCAGATACAAGAAGACCCTGCCGCCGACAGCGCGCTGACCATTTTGCCCGGTTTTATCGACCTGCACGTGCACGGCGCGGCCGGCGTCGACATCATGGAAGGCGCAAACGCGGGCGCCACCGTGGCGCAGGTGCATGCGCGCCACGGCACCACGGCCCTGCTGGGCACCACCCTGACGGCGAAGGAACCGTCGATCCGCCGCGCGCTGCAGGGCCTGGCCGGCGTCATCGCCGAGCGTCCCAAGAATGGCGCGCGCATGCTGGGCGTGCACCTGGAAGGACCGTTCCTGAATCTGCACCGCCTGGGCGCGCAGCCGCCCGACGTGGTGCAGGCCAGCCTGGCGCTGGTGCAGAACTTTCACGCCATCGCCCCCATCAGGGTACTGACCATGGCGCCGGAAATCCCCGGCCACCTGGAACTGATCCCGCAACTGGCGGCCATGGGCATCCGCGTGCAGATCGGCCACAGCGCCGGCACGTATGACGAAGGCGTGGCGGCGCTCAACGCCGGCGTCTCCGGTTTTACCCACCTGTACAACGGCATGACGGGCATGACCCATTACGACCCGGGCATGGTGGGGGCGGCGCTCGCGCATGCCGAATACGCGGAAATCATCCCCGACCTGCAGCACGTGGCCAAGGGCGCCCTGCGCGCGGCCCTGCGCGCCATCCCCCGCCTGTACGGCGTGACGGACGCCACCTCGGCCACCGGCATGCCGGACGGCGAATACGGCCTGGGCACGCAGCGCGTCTACAAATGCCTGGGCTGCGTGCGCCTGGCCACGGGCTCGCTGGCCGGCAGCGTGCTGACCATGGACCAGGCCCTGCGCAATTTCGTCGACCTGGGCCTGGACCTGGCCGACGCCTCGAACCGCTTGTCGCTGTACCCGGCCGACTACCTGGGCGAATCCGAACGGGGCCGCCTGGCGCCCGGCGCCTGGGCCGATATCGTCGTCCTCGATGCCAGCTTGCAGCCAGTGTCCGTCTTCGTCGAAGGCACGGCCATCGATCTTTCCACCCGCTAGACCACTTCACCCCACCTCAACCCCGTCCCGGAGTTTTCATGCACGACACGTCACACAAGGCCCCCGTGTGGGCCATGCGCTACCTGCTATTTATTGCCGGCATGGGGGGATTGCTGTACGGCATAGACATCGGCATCATCGCCGGCGCCCTGCCTTACCTGGAATCGACGGCCTCCGTGGCCTGGAAACTGACGGCCCAGCAGCTGAGCTTTATCGTCGCCGCCGTGCTGCTGGGTTCCGTCCTCTCGTCGCTGTTCGCCGGCGCCCTGGCCGACATCCTGGGCCGGCGCTGGGTGATGTTCCTGGCCGGCGCCCTGTTCAGCGCCAGCATCCCCCTGATCGCGCTGGCCGACGGCTACATGCCGCTGCTGCTGGGCCGCCTGCTGCAAGGCATCAGCGGCGGCTTGATCGGCGTCGTCGTGCCCCTGTACCTGGCCGAATGCCTGCCCGCGCAGCAGCGGGGACGGGGCGCCGCCCTGTTCCAGCTGCTGCTGACCATCGGCCTGGTGGCCGCCGCCCTGATCGGCCTGCTGCAGGCGCAGACGGTGGAAACGGCCACGCAGGCGGCGCAAGCGCTGCCGGAAGCGGGCCGCATCGCCGCCATTTTTAGCGCCAAGGACCACGCCTGGCGCAGCATCTTCTGGGTCTGCCTGACGCCGGGCCTGGTGTTTACCATCGGCGCCCTGCTGCTGGCCGAGTCGCCGCGCTGGCTGGCCCGCCGCGGCCGTGTCGAACAGGCGCGCCAGTCGCTGCTGCGCACGCGCCTGCCCGCCGCCGCCGACCTGGAACTGCGCGAAATGCTCGATACCCCCGAGAATGCGGCCAGGACGAGCGGCGCGGCCAAGGTCAAGGACCCGCTGCTGAGCCGCCGCTATGTGCTGCCCTTCCTGCTGGCCTGCCTGATCCTGGCCTGCACGCAGGCGACGGGCATCAATTCCATCCTCGCGTATGTCGTCAATATCCTCAACCAGGCGGGCCTGTCGGGCGCCTCGGCCAACATGGCCGACGTCCTGCTGAAAGTGCTGAACGCCGTGATGACGGTGGTGGCCGTGCTGCTGGTGGACCGCAAGGGCCGCAAATTCCTGCTGATGCTGGGCACGGGCGGCATCGTCGTCTCCCTGCTGGCGGCCGGCCTGCTGTTCCGCGGCGCCGAGGCGCACCTGGCCGACGTGCGTCCCGCCATCGCGGCGCAAGTGCAGGCCGACGGCCTGGCCGTGCACCTCGATGCGGCCACCCTGGCGGCCCTGGGCGCGGCGGCCGACGGCACGCCGCAGCAGCTGACCATCGCCTACGCCTACGGCCCCTTCACCAACGTGAAAAGCCTGCGCAGCGACGACCCCGTGCTGCGCCAGGTGACGATCGCCCGCGAAGACGCCGTGCAGGCCGACAGCGTGATCGGCGCGTTCTTCCGCAAGCTGCACCTGAACCCGTTCGCCGACCCGGCCGCCGGGCGCGACGCGGCGCTGCGCATCGAGAAGGCCAGCCTGGGCCCCGTGCCCTCGCCCACGCACGGCTGGCTGGTGGCGATCGCCATCTGCGTGTTCGTTTCCAGCTTTGCCGTGGGACCGGGCGTGTGCGTGTGGCTGGCCCTGTCCGAGCTGATGCCGACCCGCATCCGCTCGAACGGCATGAGCATCGCGCTGCTGGTCAACCAGTTCGTCTCGACGGTGATCGCCGCCATCTTCCTGCCCACCGTCGGCTTGCATGGCTATTCGACCCTGTTCTTCTTCGGCGCCGGCTGCACCGTGCTGTATTTCCTGGCGGCAGCATTTTTGTTGCCGGAGACGAAGGGCAAGACCCTGGAAGAAATCGAAGCCCATTTTTCGAAATAGCCAAACAGGCAACTATTTACTCCATCAAAGCAGTCTCCTTTACAGCCCCGGTCCATCATCCCGGGGCTTTTTTTCGGCCCTGCCGCCGTGCCCCCGTGGCTGGCGCGCACGGCACAGTACATATTTCCTTCTAGAATGCCTGCCGCCTGGGCTAGAATCTGGCTGCGTCGTGCTACTCACGAGGCGGCAATGGCGCCATGACAAAAATTACCAGGAGACACAGTGAGCTTATTTAGAACCAAGAATTTGGATGATATGATCGCCCACAGCAAGAAGCCGGGAGGACTGGCGAAAGTGCTGGGCCCGTTTGACCTGGTGCTCATGGGCATAGGCGCCATCGTCGGCACCGGTATTTTCGTACTCACCGGCACGGGTGCGCTGACGGCCGGCCCCGCCCTGTCGCTGTCCTTCGTCGTGGCGGCCGTGGCCTGCTGCTTCGCCGCCCTGTGCTATGCGGAATTTGCCTCCACCGTACCGGTGGCCGGCTCCATCTACACCTACAGCTACGCCACCCTGGGCGAGCTGGCCGCCTGGATGATAGGCTGGGACTTGCTGCTCGAGTACGGCCTGGCCGCGGCCGCCGTCTCCGTCGGCTGGTCCGGCTACTTCCAGTCACTGCTGTCGGGCTTTGGCATCGTGCTGCCCGTCGCACTCACCGCCGCGCCCGGCGCGCTGCCCGGCGTAACCACCTTCATCAACCTGCCCGCCCTCGTCATCATGCTGGCCCTGACGGCCATGCTGGGCTGGGGCGTGCGCGAATCGGCCCGCCTGAACAACATCATGGTGGCCATCAAGGTGGGCGTGGTGCTGCTGTTCATCATCTTCGGCGCGCGCCACGTGCAGCCGGCCAACTGGCAGCCCTACATGCCATTCGGCTATCACGGCATGCTGAGCGCGGCCGCCCTCGTGTTCTTCGCCTTCATCGGCTTCGACGCCGTCACTTCGGCCGCCGAGGAAGTCAAGAAGCCGTCGCGCGACTTGCCGATCGGCATCATCGGCTCGCTGGCCGTGTGCGCCGTGCTGTACGTGGTGGTGTCGGCCATCATGACGGGTATCGTGCCCTACCAAAAATTCCTCGGCGTCGACCATCCCGTTTCGCTGGCCCTGCAATATGCGGGCGAAAACTGGATCGCCGGCTTCGTCGACTTGGGCGCCATCCTCGGCATGACCACCGTGATCCTCGTGATGGCCTTCGGCCAGACGCGCATCATCTTCGCCATGTCGCGCGACGGCCTGCTGCCCAAGCGCCTGTCCACCGTGCACCCGCGCTTCCACACGCCGTTCTTCGCCACCTGGCTGGTGGGCATCGTGTTCGGCCTGATCGCCGCCGTGATCCCGCTCAACATCCTGGCTGAACTGATCAACATCGGCACCCTGGCCGCCTTCACCATGGTGTCCGTGGCCGTGGTGGTGCTGCGCAAGCGCCGTCCCGACCTGCCGCGCGCCTTCCGCTGTCCCGGCGTGCCATTTGTGCCGGCGCTGGCCGTGGTGCTGTGCGTGGGCCTGATGAGCTTTCTCAGCTGGGTCACCTGGGTGGCCTTCACCATCTGGCTGGTGATCGGCCTGGTCATCTACTTCGGCTACGCGCGCCGCCGTTCGCTGCTGCACCCGCAACAGTAATCGCATCACTGCGCCATCGCAGTAAGATGGCGGTCCCGCAACCCTGCAGGCCGCCATCCATGCAACGTTCCCCCGACCTCATCGCACAACTGGACCAGAGCACGGACCAGCTCAGGCGCGCGCGCCTGCGCAGCATGCAGTGGCTGGCCGCGGGCTTGCTGCTGCTGGCCGCGCTGGTCTTTGCCGTGGCCCGCTCGCAGCGGGGCGGCCATCCCGCCTGGGGCTATGTGGAAGCGTTTGCCGAGGCGGCTATGGTCGGGGCGATTGCCGACTGGTTCGCCGTCGTGGCCCTGTTCCGCCACCCGCTGGGCATCCCCCTGTGGCATACGGCCATCATCCCGAACAGCAAGGCGGACATCGGCCGCAGCCTGGGCGCCTTCGTGGAAAACCATTTCATTACCGAACAAGGCATCGCCGAACGCATGGTGCAAGCCGATCCTGCCGCGCGGCTGGGCGCCTGGCTCGGCGACGCGACCCACGCGCGGCAGCTGGGCATGGCCAGCGCCGGCGTCGCCAGGCAATTGCTGGCGATGGCCGACCATGAACAGCTGGGACGCCTGCTGCGCGAGCAGGCCAGCAGCTACCTGGGCCAATTGAAGGTGTCGGACGTGGCGGCCGATTGCATCGATGCGCTGATCGCCGACGGCAAGCCGCAGCTGCTGCTGGACTTCATGCTCGACCGCAGCGCCGCCTACCTGGACGACGAGCGCCACCACGCCGCCATCGGCGACTTCGTGCTGGACGCCTTCCAGATCGAAAACGCGCTGGTGAAAAAGGCCGTGAAGGCATACGAGCCGCGCATGATCGCCTCGCTGCAAAAGTTTGCCGTCGCCGTGCGCATCGATCCGGCCCACCCGCTGCGCCAGCGCATCGCCGGCTGGATCGCCGACAGCGCCCTGCACCTGAAGGCCGACCCGCACTGGCAGGAGACGGTGCGCCGCTACCAGCTGCAGCTGGTCGCCAGCGACACGGTGCAAGCCATGCTGGGCGACGTCTGGAACCACCTCCGCACGCGCCTGCAAGCCGACCTGCACGCGGACCAGCCCGCGCTGGCCCAAGCGATCGCCGGCCTGGCGCGCAACACGGGCCAGGTGCTGGGCACGGATACGGCCGCGCGGGCATGGCTGAACGCTGCCATCGTCGCCGGCAGCGGCGCGCTGGTGCGCCGCTACCGGGGCGAGGTGGGCGCCTTCATCGCCGCCCGCCTGGACCTGTGGAGCAAGGAAGAGATGAGCGAACGCATCGAACTGGCCATCGGGCGCGACCTGCAATTCATCCGCATCAACGGCACTATCGTGGGCGGCCTGGCCGGCCTGCTGCTCTATACCCTCAGCCGGGCGTTTTGAAGCATGCTCACCAGCGCGGGCCGGAGCCGCATGGTTGACGCCGGCCTCGCGCCACTCGTCCAGCAGATCGATCAGACCCGTGCGCGCCAGCCTGCGGCATGGCGGCCTCTCCACTCCAGCGGCTGGCCCGAGGAACTGGTGACGACCAGGGGAATAGCGCCCGCCGCGGGCTTGGGCAGCAGTTCGAGGCCTTCGAGCCTGCCCAGCGGGCCTGCGATATGGACCGGGCCGGGCCGGGCCCGGGTGCCGCAGCTGCATGCGCACGAGGAGATCGCGCGCCCCGCCGTGCAGGCGTACATGGCGTGGATCATCGACGAGGCACAGACGCCAGGCGCATCCAGCCAAACTTGATATAGATCATAATTTTTTGAACAAGCTCTTGCTATCCTGTGAAAAAATGACAGGAGTCCTGGATGAGCACAGCGCGGCAGGCGAATACGGAGCAGACAAGGGAACATGAGCGCCAGGGCAGCGCCTGGCAAGGGGTGCCCGTGCCCGATTACCCGGAAAGCGCGCCCGAAGGCGCCACCCTGGACTTGCTGCTGAACGCCTGGCTGGGCAAGTTCACGGGCGGCATATCGCCGGCCGCGCTGGGCAACGCCTATGCGGACTGGCTCAGCCACCTGGCGCTGGCGCCATCGAAGCAGCAAACCCTGCTGCAGGAAGCGTGGAAGAAGATCGCCCGCTGGCAGCAGTACGCCGTACAGTCCGCGCTGCAGGGCGCCGACGGGGCACAGCCGTGCATCGCCCCGCTGCCGCAGGACCGGCGCTTCGACGATCCCGCGTGGCAGCGCTGGCCGTACAACCTGGTCTACCAGGGCTTTTTGCTGCAGCAGCAGTGGTGGCACCGCGCCACGACGGGCGTGCGCGGCGTCGCGCCGCACCACGAGGATGTCGTCACGTTCACCGTGCGCCAGTGGCTCGACATGCTGGCGCCATCGAACTTCATGCTGACCAATCCCGTGGTGCAGCAAGCCACCTTGGCAAGCGGCGGCGCCAACCTGGCGCGCGGCATGGCCCACCTGGCCGACGACTGGCAGCGCGCCGCCATGGGCCAGCATGCGCCCGACCAGCGCAGCTACCAGGCAGGCGGCAACGTGGCCGTCACGCCGGGCAAGGTCGTCTACCGCAACGACCTGATCGAACTGATACAGTACGCGCCCGCGACAGAGCGCGTGCATGCCACGCCCCTGCTGTTCGTGCCCGCCTGGATCATGAAGTTCTATATCCTCGACCTGTCGCCGCACAATTCGCTGGTGCGCTACCTGGTGGGACAGGGCCACACGGTGTTCATGATTTCGTGGAAAAACCCCACGGAAGAAGACCGCGAACTGTCGCTGGAAGACTACCGCCAGCTGGGCGTGATGGACGCGCTCGACGCGGTGGGCGCCATCACGGGCGCGCCGCAGGTGCACGCGGCCGGCTACTGCCTGGGCGGCACCCTGCTGGCGATCGCCGCCGCCAGCATGGCGCGCGATGGCGATGCGCGCCTGGCCAGCATCACCATGCTGGCGTCGCAGGTGGATTTCAAGGAACCGGGCGAACTGTCGCTGTTCATCGACGACAGCCAGGTCAGCTTCCTGGAGGCGGCCATGTGGAAGCAGGGCTACCTCGATACGAAGCAGATGGCGGGCGCCTTCCAGCTGCTGCGCTCGAACGATCTGGTCTGGTCGCGCCGCCTGCGCCACTACCTGCTGGGCGAGGATGAACAGGACAGCGACCTGATGGCCTGGAACGCGGACGCCACGCGCATGCCCTGCCGCATGCACTCGGAATACCTGCGCCGCTTGTTCCTGCACAACGACCTGGCCGAAGGCCGCTACCGCACGGCAGGCCGGCATATCGCCCTGCCCGACATCGGCGCGCCCATCTTCGCCGTCGGCACCCTGACGGACCACGTGGCGCCGTGGCGCTCCGTCTACAAGCTGCAGCTGCTGACCGACACGGACGTCACCTTCCTGCTCACCTCGGGCGGCCACAATGCGGGCGTGGTCTCGCCGCCGGGCCAGCCGCGCCGCAGCTACCAGCTGGCCACGCACCGCCACGACGAACCCTACATCGACGCGGACAGCTGGCAGCGCGACGTGCCGCGCCACGACGGTTCGTGGTGGCCCGCCTGGCAAGCGTGGCTGGCAGCGCGCCCCGGTGCGCTGGCGGCGCCGCCGCCCATGGGCCCCGACCTGGGCGACGCGCCCGGCAGCTACGTGCTGCAGACGTGACAACCGACAACCGACAACCGAGGAAAACGCCATGCCCTACACCACCGTGCTCGTCCACGTAGACAATTCCCGCCACTGCGCCCAGCGCATCCGCCTGGCCGTGCGCCTGGCCATCGCCGAAGGCGCCCACCTGATCGGCTCGGCCATGAGCGGCATCTCGCGCTACGCGTATGGCGGCGGCGTCAATGCGCTGCAGTTCGCGCCCGCGCAGATGCAGGCGCTGCGCACCCAGGCCAGCGTAGCGCTGCACGATTTCGAGCGCATCGCCCGCGAAGAAGGCCTGGCCACCTGCGAAACGCGCTTCGTCGACGACGATGCGCAGGGCGCGCTGCTGCTGCAGGCGCGCTATTGCGACTTGCTGATACTGGGCCAGACGGACGCGCAGGATACGCCGTCGCGCGTCATCGCCGGCACGCCCGAATACCTGATGCTGCATTGCGGCCGGCCCGTGCTGATGGTGCCGCACGCGCCTTCCGCCCCGCTGGCGGGCACCGCGCAGCATCCGCTGCTGGCCTGGAACGGCAGCGCCGAAGCGCTGCGCGCCATCACCGATGCGCTGCCGCTGCTGCAGCGCGCGCAGCAGGTGACCCTGGCCGTCGTCAACTCGCACGCCCAGCCGGCCGCGCATGGCGAGCAGCCGGGCGCCGACCTGGCCCTGTACCTGGCGCGCCATGGCGTCAACGTCGAGGTGCTGCAGCACGACACGCCGCCGGGCCAGGACGTGGGCACGGCCCTGCTGGCGATGGCGGCACAGCGGCGCTGCGACCTCGTCGTGATGGGCTGCTACGGCCACATGCGCCTGCGCGAAGCGCTGCTGGGCGGCGTCACGCGCACGGTGCTGCAGGACATGACCGTGCCCGTGCTGGTGTCGCACTAGCGCGGCCGGCAGGTCCTTCAGCCGACCTTCACCTGTCCCTCATCTGCGCTTCATGCGCGGTGCCGATACTGGCCATGCCCTCATCCCCACAAGGAGTACCGCATGACCAGACCACACTACGCCCTCTCCCATTTCCACGCCCGCCGGCACCTGCTGCTCGGCCTGGGCGCGCTGGCAGGCCTGGCCGCCTGCGGCGGCAGTTCGCTGCCGCGCGCCTCCGCGGTGACGGACCGCCAGGTCGGCGTCGCCCCCGGCGTCAGCCTGCATGTGCGCGACTGGCCCGCGGCGCAGGGCAGCGGCGGCGACGCCGACGTGATTGTGCTGCTGGCCGGCCTGGGCGGCAACGCGCATGCCTTCGACAGCCTGGCGCCCGCGCTGGCGCGCCGCCACCGCGTGCTGGCCATCACGCGGCGCGGCTACGGTTCATCGGGCAAGCCATCGCCCGCCGGCGACGCCAGCTACGCTCCCGCCACCCTGGTGGCCGACCTGCTGGCCGTGCTCGACGCACTGCAGGTACCGCGCATCATCCTGGCCGGCCACTCCATCGCCGGCAACGAGCTGACCCTGTTCGCCGGCAGCCACCCGCAGCGCGTGCGGGGACTCGTCTACCTGGACACGACATTCGACTACCTGGCCAGCGGCGGCTATGAGCCGCCCACAGCCACTCCCTTCGACGAACCGCAGCCGGGCCCCGCCGACCTGGCGTCGATGGGCGCCTCGATCGCCTATGCCAGGCGGATCAACAAGCAATGGTGGCCCGCGCTGGAGGCGAACTGGCGCGATGCGCTGGAAGTTCTGCCCGACGGTTCGGTGCGGCCAAACACGCCGCCCGCCGTCGCCACGGCCATGGACATGGCCGCGCACAATTTCTCGCCCGACTACCGCCGCGTGCGCGTGCCGGCACTGGTCGTCAGCGTCGATCCCGGCACCCTGCGCAACCTGTTTCCATGGCTGCTGCAGTCCGATCCCGCCACCCAGGCCGCCGCCCAGGCGGTGCTGGACGGGTTCCGCCCTTTCCGCCTGGCCGACGGCGAGCGCCTGGCCGCCGCCCTGCCCGGCAGCCGCCGCCTGGTGATCCGCGACGGCTTCCACAGCGATTTCTTCATCGAGCATGAAAGCGCCGTCGTCGAGGCCATCGAGACCATGCGCTGGGAAGGTCTACAATGAGCGTGCAATTGCCCGCCGCGCAGTGAGCAGTCGTTCATGGCGCGGTCTTCGCCGTTTCCCTTGTCCCAAGGAGTATCCGCATGAGCCAGCAAGCCACCATCGTCCTCGTCCACGGTTTCTGGGGCGGCGCCGCCCACTGGAGCCGCGTCATTGCCGAATTGCGGCGCCAGGGCCACACGGCCATCCGCGCCGTCGAACTGCCGTTGACGTCGCTGGCCGACGACGCCGAGCGCACGCGCAAGATGGTGGCGCAAGTCGATGGCCCGGTGTTGCTTGTAGGACACTCCTACGGCGGCGCCGTCATCAGCGTGGCCGGCAATGCGCCGAACGTGGCGGGCCTCGTGTACATCGCCGCCTTCGCCCCCGACGCGGGCGAGAGCGCGGGCAGCATCACGCAGGAACACCCGCCCCTGGCCGCGGCCAGCCTGGAAGGCGACAGCGACGGCTATCTGTGGGTCAGGCCCGCGCAATACCATGACAGCTTTTGCCAGGACCTCGATGCGGAAGAAGGCGCCGTGCTGGGCGTGGTGCAGAAAGCCCCGCTGGCCGGCACGTTCGGCGACACCGTCAGCGACCCGGCCTGGCGCCACAAGCCCAGCTGGTACCAGATTTCCAGCGCCGACCGCATGATTTCCCCCGTCAACCAGGAGCGCATGGCGGCGCGCCTGCAGGCGCGGAAAGTCATCACGCTCAACGCCAGCCACGCTTCGCTGGCCTCGCGTCCCGTGGAAGTGACGGCGCTGATCCTGGAAGCGGCTGCGGCGCTGGCCGGAGCATAGGCAAAAAGAAGGCTCCTGGGGAGCAGGAGCCTTGTGGCGTCGGACGCGTCATGCCTGCAAGCGCCGGGGTAGTCGCTGCAGCCGGACACGGCATCCACGCCAAGGAGGTCATGACCATGTGCCACCTTCGCCAGGACAACTTCATCGTAGCAGCTAATTGCGCGGCAAAACTCTCCAATATTTGCACGATGGCGGCGTTTGCCGCTACAGCCAGCCATCCTTCTTCAAACGGCGGTGCAGCAGATAGCAGCCGACAAAGATGCCGACGATGACGGCCGGATAACTGCCGCGCCATTTCAGCTCCGGCATGAACTCGAAGTTCATGCCGTACAGGCTGAACACCATGGTGGGCACGGCCAGGATGGCGCCCCAGCCGGCCAGGCGCTTGACGACTTCGTTCTGGCGGATCGAGATCTGGCCCAGCGCCACCTGCATGGCCGAATTGACCATTTCGCGCATCTGCCCCGCCGTGTGCGTGACCCGTTTCACGTGATCGAGGATGTCGCGGTAATAGATGCGGTTTTCCTTGGGCACGATATCGCCATGGAAGCGGATCAGCTGGGTGCAGATTTCATGCAGCGGGTTGACGGCCGCGTCCAGCTTCAGCAGCTCCGTCTTGAGCTGGTAGAAATCCTGCAGCTTGTCTTCACTCAGACTGGGCTTGAACAGCTGGGTTTCATATTGCTGGAACTTCGCCTGCAAGTGGTCGATGCAGGGCTGATACTGGTCGACGATGAAGTCGATGATGGAATACAGCACGTAGCCGGGTCCGCTGGCCAGTTTCTCCGGCACGCTCTCCTTGCGCTCGCGCAACTTCGCATAGCCGGTCGAGGGGCCGTGCCGCACGGTAATGATGAAGCGGCAGCCCAGGAAGACATGGGTTTCGCCGTACACGATGGCGTCGCCATCGAGGCTGGCCGTGTGCAGCACCATGAACAGGGTGTCGCCGTATTCTTCCAGCTTGGGCCGCTCGTGCGCCCCTTCCGCATCCTCGACGGCCAGTTCGTGCAGGCCGAAGGCCGCTTGCAGCGCCTGCATGGCGGCCGTATCGGGGCTGGCCAGGCCGATCCACACGAAACTGGCGGGGTCGTCGAGGAAGTCGCCCACCTTGTCGATATCGAAGTGGGCGATCTTCCTGCCACCGCGATAGGCTTCGCAATTGACGACGGCGGCGTGGGCACTCAGGTCCATGGTGATTTTCGGATAGTGGCGGCAATATGGGGGGCCAGTATAGCGGAAAGAGCATGATTGCCCTGCCAGCGGAGCTGCCGCATTGACATTCAGGCACGTCAATGTAAAATGAGAACCATTCGCATTTAAGAAGAGCCTGCACGCGCCTGCGCCAGCGGCACGGGGACTTCCGCGCCCAACCTGGAGTGTGCCGTGACGTATGCCGTATCCCCTGCCGCCGAGCCCCAAGGCCCACCATCATTGAGTCAGCTGTATGGCCAGCACCATCCGTGGCTGCTGCGCTGGCTGCGCGGCAAGCTGTCATGCACGGACCACGCGGCCGACCTGGCGCAGGATACCTTCGTCAAGCTGCTGGCCACGCCCGGCGAGCGCGCATTCACCCTGCGCGAGCCGCGCGCCTACCTGACCACCGTGGCGCGGCGCCTGCTGATCGACCATTACCGCCGCCAGTCGCTGGAACAGGCCTGGCTGGCCACCCTGGCGCAGCTGCCCGCGCCCGTCACGCCGTCGGCCGAAGAGCGCCTGCTGATCCTGGAAACCCTGCACCGCATCGACGCCATGCTCGACGGCCTGGGCGCGAAGGTGCGCACGGCCTTCCTGCTGTCGCAGCTCGAAGGCATGGCGTATGCCGACATCGCCGCGCGCCTGAGCATCAGCGAGCGCACGGTGAAACGCTACATGGTGCAGGCGCTGGCGCAATGCATCCTGCTGGCGGCATGAACGCGGCCGTCGATGCGCGCGCCGCGCATGCAGCGGCGCACTGGATGATGCGGCTGCAAGGCGGCGAACTGGACGACGAGGCGCGGCAGGGCCTGGCCCGCTGGCGCGCCCGCCATCCGCGCAATGAAGCGGCCTGGCAACGGGCCGAGCAAGTGTGCCGCACCTTCGGCATGCTGCCCGCGCCGCTGGCCGCGACCTTGTCCATGCCCGTGCTGGACCGCCCGGCCGGCGCACAGCGCCGCGCCGCCCTGAAAACCCTGGCCGTGCTGATCGTTGCCGGACCCGCCGGCTGGGCCATGCTGCGCGTGGCGCCATGGCAGCAATGGTCGGCCGGCGTGCGCACGGCCACGGGTGAAATCCGCCACCTCGCCTTGGCCGATGGCAGCAAGCTCAGCCTGAACACGGCCAGCGCGGCCGATATCGCCTACGGCGACGCGCTGCGCCTGGTCCGGCTGCGCGGCGGAGAACTCCACGTGGCCACCAGCGCCGATGCGCGCCAGCGCCCCTTCATCGTGCGTACCAGCAATGGCAGCATCCGCGCCCTCGGCACGCGCTTCACGGTGCGCCAGGAAGACAGCCTGCTGGACGCACGCACCCACGTGGCCGTGGCGCAAGGCGCCGTCGAAGTGCGGCCCGCCGGCGGGCGCCCCGTCATTCTGCAGGCGGGCTGGCAAGCCAGCTTCGACGGGACGGCCGCCAGCGCGCCGCAGCCGCTGGCGCCCCATGCGGACGCCTGGACCAGGGGATTGCTGTATGCGGACGACACGCCGCTGGCCCAGGTGCTGGCGCAGCTGGCCCGCTACCGCCACGGCGTGGTGCGCTGCGATCCGGCCGTGGCGCGGCTGCGCGTGTCGGGCGTGTACCGGCTGCATGACACGGATCAATTGCTGTCATTGCTGCAGGCTTCGCTGCCCATCCGCGTGCGGCGCCACAGCCGGTTCTGGATTTCCGTCGAGCCGGCATAAAAATTTCTAAAAAGAATGTCCCTTTCGCGCATGTGCCCCGTCAATCCACACAGGACCAACACATGAACGAAGGGAAACAAGCAATGAAGCATTACCGCACTACCCGCATGACCCTGGCCCTGCTGGGCAGCCTGGCCCTGGCGCCGCTCGCGCACGCGCAGCAGCGCCAGGAAGCGCCCGCGCGCCACTACCAGGTGGCGCCCGGCCCCCTGGGCACGGCCCTGTCCGCCTTTGCGGCCGATGCGGGCGTCAGCATTTCCGGCGCCGCCAGCCTGTACGCGGGCTTGCACAGCCGCGGCTTGAACGGCAACTACCAGGTGGCCGAGGGCTTTGCCCGCCTGCTCGACGGCAGCGGCCTCATTGCCATCGAGCAGGGCGGCGGCAACTATGCCGTGCGCCTGCAGCCCTCGGCCGCCGACGCCGCCACCCTGCCCGGCATCGCCGTGCGCGCCACGGCCGAGCGCAGCACCAGCACGGAAGGCACGCACTCGTACACGACGCCGGCCACGGCCAGCGCCACGGGCCTGGTGCTGTCCCTGCGCGAGACGCCGCAATCGGTCAGCGTCATCACGCGCCAGCGCATGGACGACCAGGACTTGCTGACGGTGCGCGACGTGCTGCGCAACACGCCAGGCATCGCCGTCAACCAGTTCGACACGGAACGCAGCACCTTTTCCGCGCGCGGCTTCGACGTCGACAATTTCCAGTACGACGGCGTGCCCACCACGTACAAGGTGCAGTATTCGGGCGGCGAATCGGAAATGGATTCGCTGATCTACGACAGGGTGGAGGTGACGCGGGGCGCCACGGGCTTGCTGACGGGCGCCGGCTATCCGTCCGCCTCGATCAATCTGGTGCGCAAACGGGCCAGCGCCAGGCAGTTCGAGGGGCAGCTGTCACTGGCGGCGGGATCGTGGAGCGACTACCGGGGCACGGCCGACCTGGCCGCACCGCTGAACGAAGACGGCTCCGTGCGCGGCCGGGTGGCGGGCGCCTGGCAGGACCGCAAGTCGTTTACCAATGGCTATGCGAACCAGCGCCAGCTCGTCTACGCCACCGTCGAGGCGGACCTGGCGCCCGGCAGCGTGGCCATGCTGGGCGCCAGCTACCAGAAAAACGACCCGAAAGGCAGCAACTGGGGCGGCTTCCCCCTGTGGTACAGCGACGGCACGCGCACCGATTTCGACCGTTCCGTCACCACGGCGCCCCGCTGGTCCGCCTGGGCCACGCAGCAGACGAACGTGCACGCCACCGTCGAGCACGCGCTGGGCCAGGGCTGGAAGGCGCAGGCGCAAGCCATGTACAGCAAGCACACGGAAGACACGCCGCTGGTGTTCCTGGCCGAACGGCCGGACAAGGTCACGGGCCTGGGCATGCTGGGCTACCCGAACCGCTACATCGGCGCGCGCGACCAGAGCAGCATGGACGTGAAAGTCTCGGGGCCGTTCAGCCTGGGCGGACGCCAGCATGAAGTCATCGTGGGCGCCAACTACACGGTGCAGCACGCCGAATTCAAGGTCAAGGAAGCGCTCGACCCTGAACCGATCGGCAACTTCCTGGCCTGGGATGGCAGCTACCCGCAGCCCGCCTGGGGCGAGCCCGTGCTGTCGGAACGATACACGACCAAGCAATATGGCGCCTACGGCGCGGCGCGCCTGAACGTTGCCGACAACACCAAATTGATACTCGGCGGGCGCCTGAGCCGCTGGGACAAGGACCGCATCGGCTTTGACGGCAGCGCCCGCTTCGCCTTTGCCAAGAGCAAGTTCGTGCCGTATGCGGGCGTGGTGGTCGATCTGAACGGCACGTATTCGGCGTATGCCAGCTACACGGACATCTTCCGCCCGCAGGAAAACCAGGACCGCACGGGCGCCTGGCTGGACCCGCTGACGGGGCAAAGCCTGGAAGCGGGCTTGAAGGGAGAATTGGCCGGGGGCCGGGCCAACGCATCCATCGGCATCTTCGAAATCAGGCAGGACAAGCTGGCCCAGCCGGACGGCGCCCACCATATTCCCGGCACCACCACGCAAGCGTACTATGCGGCGCGCGGCGCCACCAGTCGCGGCATCGAGGGGGAACTGTCGGGCCGCCTGGCGCCGGGCTGGAACGTGACGGCCAGCGCCAGCCACTTCCGCGCCAAAGACCGCGAGCAGCAGGACATCAACACCCTGTCGCCCCGCTCGACGGCGCGCCTGTTCACCACCTGGAAGGTAAAGCCCGACCTCACCGTGGGCGGCGGCATCAACTGGCAAAGCAAGTTCTACTTTGACGACGAGGGGCCGGACGGCAAGGAAAGAGTGACGCAGGAGGGCTACAGCACGGTGAGCCTGATGGCCACGTACCAGTTGTCGCGCCAGCTGACGGCCCAGCTGAACGTGGAAAACGCGCTGGACAAGAAGTACATCAACATCAATACCTACGCGCAAGGCACGTACGGCATGCCGCGCAGCGTGCGGGCAACGTTGACGTACCGCTTCTGACGGCCATGCAAACCGGGCGCCCGGCACCCGGTTTGCGCGACATCCGGATCAATCAGTAGCGGTAGTTCAAACTCAGCATCGCATTGCGCGGGTCGCCGTAGCTGACGCGGCGGCCCGTGCTGATGCCGTAATAGCTGCGATCCGTCAGGTTGTTGAAGTTGAGGGACAAGGCCAGGCGGTCGGAGATCTGGTAGCGCGCCATGGCGTCGAACACGGCGTAGGAAGCCTGGTGCACGGTGGTCAGGCCGCCGCGCACGGCCCGGGTTTGCTGCCAGGTGCGCGCTTGCCAGCGGGCGCCGCCGCCCACCGTCAGGCGCGGCATGGGCTGCCAGGTGCTGTACAGGCTCAGCTGGTCTTCCGGCGCCAGGGTATTGACCTTGCCGCCGGCGTCGCGCGCCACCTTGTGCGTGTAGCCGGCCTGCAGCTGCCAGCCCGGCATCAGCTGGCCCGACACTTCCAGCTCCACGCCGCGCGAGCGCACGCCGTCGATGGCGCGGTAGGCATCCATGCCCGTCACCCTGTTGACCTCGTCGACCGATTCTGCGTAGTTATCCTGGCGCACCTCGAAGGCGGCCGCGCTGGCATTCAGGCGGCCGTTCAGGAACACGCCCTTCACGCCCGCCTCGATATTCTTGCCCAGCACGGGGTCCAGCGTCCGGTTGTTCACGTCGCGGCTGTTTTGCGGGCTGAAGATATCGCTGTAGCTGGCAAACGCCGTCAGGTCGGGCGCGAAATCCCAGGTCAAGCCCGCGTACGGCGTGAAGATCGACGCTTCGTCGATGCCGGCCGTGGGATTCTCGTACGAGGACAAACGCCCGCCGAGGATCACGTGCACGCCTTGCGGCAGCGAAAAGCGGCCCGTCGCATACACGGCCTTCTGGCGGATGACTTCGCGCGCCGTGTCCAGTACCCACTGCGGCTCCGGCACTTCGCCCCGGTAGGTATGGATATTGTCGACATCGATGAAGGAATACGGGCTGAAGACGTCGTCCGACTGCTTGCGGTAGGCGTTCGCGCCCACCACCAGTTCATGCGTGCGGCCCAGCAGGGCGAACGGCCCCTTCGCGTACACGTCCAGGCCATTGCTGGTGGCGTCGCTGTTGTACTGGCGCGCCGTGACGGCGGTGCCGCTGCCGTCCGCCTTCGGGAAGCTGTCGAGGTAGGCGACGGGCGCGTACAGCGCGTTGGCCTGGTGGATCAGGCGCAGATTGGCCATCCAGCCGTTGTCGAGCCTGTGTTCGAGCGAGGCAAAGACGGATTTGGCTTCCGTCTGCTGCGTGCTCCAGGTGGGCGCGCCGTTGAACGAACGGGGCATGGTGAAACGCTTGCCGTCCGCGTCGAACAGGGGCGCGCCGCCCCAGTCGCTGTTGCGCGGCACCGTGTGCTGGTAGTCGGCGCCCACGGTCAGCAGGGTGCGCGGCGACAGATCCGCTTCCACGGTGCCATACGCGAGTTCCGAACGGCGCTGGTAGCGGTCGACGAACGAGTGCTTGTCCTGGTACGAGGCCACGGCGCGCGCGCGCACGCTGCCGCTGTCGTTCAAGGGGCCGCCCACGTCGGCCATGCCGCGGTAGTTGCTCCACGATCCCGCCGACAGGTCGGCCAGCGCGCGCAGTTCGCGCGTGGGCTTCTTGCGGATCAGGTTGACGGTGGCGCCCGGCGTGCCGGCGCCGCTCATCAGCGCGTTCGCGCCCTTCAGCACTTCGACCCGGTCGTACAGGTCCATATTGGCCAGCGATTCGCCCAGGTTCAGGGACGCGTCGCGCGTCCACGGCAAGCCGTCGTAGCTGAAATTGTCGAGCGAAAAACCGCGCGCATAATAGATCGTGCGTTCGCTGTCGATGTGCTGCACGTACACGCCCGGCGTATGCTTCAGCACTTCGCTCAGCTGCACCAGGCCGAAATCGTCCATCTGCTGGCGCGTGACGACGCTGATCGCATGCGGCGTTTCGCGCGGCGACAGCACCAGGCGGTTGGCCGTGCTGACGGCGCCCGTCGTGTAGGACCCCGTGTCTTCCGTCACCTGGCCCAGGTAATTGGTGGTGATCAGCACTTCCGGCATGGTGGCCTCGGGCCGGGCGGCCGCCTGCACTGCGCGCTGCACGGTATAGACACCGCTGTCCGTCTTCAGCAAGGCCAGCTGCGTGCCCTGCAAGGCGCGGCGCAGCGCCTGTTCCGCCGTGAAATCGCCCTGCACGGGGGCGGCGCTGACGCCGCGCGCCAGTTCCGCATCGATGGAAATGCGCACGCCGCCACGGCTGGCAATCGCAATCAGGCTCGCGTTCAACGGCTGAACGGACACGTCGTAGCGCATGGTGGCAGGCGCGGTTTGCACGGAGGGCGTCTGCGCCAGGACGGCGGGCGCGGCACAGGAAAGTAACAGTACAGCCAGGGGAATCTGGCGCATCGACAATGGTGGCATGCTGGGACTCTATCTAGGTGGTGAAGGAAAAGTGGTGCTACACCAGGTATGAGCCGCGGCGCGCCAAAAGTGACAGTGCCGGCGCAAAATAAATCAGCCGTGTTTCAGATCAATGCCGGACCACCAGCCGCCGGGACCTTGCCGCAAGGTGACCGGCAGGGTTTCCGCCAGCGCCAGCAGGGTGGCGCCGCTGTCGTCGAGCGAGTAATTGCCCGACACGCGCAGCGCGGCGGCGGCCGGCGTGATGTCGATATAACCGTGGCGATACGGCCGCAAGGCGGCCACCAGATCGCCCAGCGGCTGGTCGACGGCCACCAGCATGCCCTGCTCCCACGCCGTCGCCTGGCTTGCCGCCCACTCCGGCAGCAGGCGCAGGCGCTCCCCGTCGAAACGCGCCGCCTGGCCCTGGCGCAGCACGCGCGACAAGCCCTTGCCGGCGGGACGCACTTCCGCGTCGCCGTGCACGGCCAGCGCCACGGTGCCCCGTTCTTCGCGCCGCAGCATCAGCGCGCCGCCCTGCGCCGCCACCGTGCCGTGCTTGCTGCACAGCAAGAAGGGAGTAGACCCCGCCGCCACGCGCGCCAGCAGCTGGCCCTGGCGCAAAGTAGCTTGCCGGTGTCCATGGCCGACATCCGTGTCGGCCGAGGAACGGGCATCCAGGGTCAGCACGCTGCCGTCGGCCAGCGCAAAGCGGCCCCGCGTGGCCGTGGCCGTATGCAGGTCGGCGCTCCAGTCCGGCAAGAAAGGACTGCCGCGCAGCAGCCAGGCGCCGCCGAACGCCGCGCCGGCCAGGCACAGGGCGCCCTGCAGCAGCTGGCGCCGCTGCCTGTCGTGCTGCGCGGCGCGGGCCAGGGTCTGTCCGACGGCCCCCGCCCCGCCCGCGCCCTGCAGCGGGCCGACGCTATGTTCCACGGCTTGCCCCAGGGTGCGCCACGCGGCCGCATGGCGCGCATCGGCCGCCAGCCAGCGCGCAAACGCCTGGTGCTGGCCCGCATCGGCTTCGCCCGAACTGAGCTCGACCAGCCAGCCGATGGCGGCATCCTGGACGGAAGGTGCAGGCATCGATGGGGAAACGCTCATGCCGCGTCCGCGGCGGCCAGGCAGCAGCGCAAGCCTTGCGCCATGTACTGGCGCACCATGCTGGCCGACACCCCCAGTGCATCGGCGATCTGCGCATACGTGAGGCCGTCGAGCTGGCTCATCAGGAAGGCGCGGCGCGCCTTGACGGACAGGGTGTCGAGCGCGCGCGACAGGCGCTCCAGCGCTTCGAGCAGTACGGCGCGCTCTTCCGGCGACGGCTGCACGGCGTCCGGCAGCCGGGCCAGGGTCTCGATGTACGCCTGCTCGATAGCGCGCCGCCGCCACTGCTGCAGCAAGATGCTTTTCGCCACCGTCGTCAGGTAGGCGCGCGGCTCGCGGATGGCGGCCAGGCGCCCCGCATGCAGCACGCGCACGAAGGTTTCCGACGCCACATCCTCCGCTTCCGCCCGGTTACGCAAGCGCAACAGCAGGCGCTGCAGCAGCCAGCCCTGGTGGCCCGTGAACAGGCTGGCGGCCAGGGCGGCGTCATTCGAGGGAAAAAGCAAGGCAGACAAGGAGCGATCCGGCGATATGAATGATAATGATTCTCATTATATTGCAGGGACTGGAGGATGTGGCGCAATTTTGCTATGGTTGTCCTGCGCGAACAACGCCGCCCACCTTTTGAAAGCACTGCCGCTCCATGTCCAGCCTCCCGATAGACGCCCTCTCCGTGATTGCACGCCAGTGCATTGCCGCCAGTTGCTTGCAGCGCTTTTGCCGGCGCCATGGCATCGGCCACCCGGCCCTGTCCGCATTCACCGATCACGCCTGGAACGTGGCGCAGCTCGGGCCCGGCGATTTTGCCTCCTGGCAGCAAGGCTTCGCCTGCCTGCCCATTACGGGCATGGGCGACCCGTGGCCGGACGACGCATGCCAGGCCGTCCCCGGGCATCTGCTCGACACCCTGGTGCAGCTGGTGCAACACGTGCTGGAAACGAGCGCATCGACCTGGTATGGCGACGATCTGCCGGCAAGCAGGCGGCAGCTGGAAGCGGTCTTGCGCATCTGCGGGCAGCACGGCGTGGCCGTGCCGGAGCTGGAACAATATGGACAACACGATGCTTCACTGCGCGCAGGCTGGGGGCCGGCCCTCACGGACGCGGAGCTTATCGCCTGGAAAGCGCTTGTGTAGCTAATCCGGGCTAACCCGGGCGCGCAGCGACATGCCGTGCCGCCAGTTGCACTTATTCCAACTTGAACAAGACATTCACGCTCTGCTCCAATGCGATGCTGCCCGGCGCGCGGACGGCCGACGAAGGCTCCGTGGGAGGAATGAAGGGCGGCGGCGCGAAACCCTCATTGCCTGAACGCATCATCCGGGTGGCGGCGCTGGCCATTGACGTCGAGGCTCACTGGCATCAGGACGGGCGGCGGTGCAGCACCGGCCTGGGCGGACGCGGTCACCGCTTCCGCCGCGCCCGCCACCTGGGGCACGGCCACGGCCGTGGCCGACAGCGCGCGGGCGATCAGCAAGCAGCGCCGGCCCGCATCGATGTGATTACACTCTGTCATGTCGCGCTTCCTCCTGGCTGTGGACTGGCTGGGTGGGCGCATGCGGGCCCGAACTGCCAGTCGGGCGGCTGCAGATGTACGCGAACGAACGCAGAACAGCCGTCAGCCGCCCATGTGCGCTGCTTTGCGCAAGCGCAAACTGCGCCGGGGCGTGCTGACGCCGCCCAGCGCCGCGTAGCCCGTGTGGCGGGCGCAGTGGTCGAGCGCCTGGCGCAAGGCCGTATCAACGTTGCGCAGCGACATGTCGTGCCGCTCGGCCACTTCCTGGCGGGTCAGCTCGTCCACGCGCAGCGCTTCGAGCACTTGCCGGTGGCGCCGCGGCAGCAATTCGACGGCCTGCGCCAGGCGGCGCACGTCCGCCTGCAGCTCGGCCAGGCGTTCCGGTCCCGCCGCCGTATCGGCAAGACGATCGACCAGGCTCGCCTCATCAGCGCCCTCGTCCGCAGACAGCCAGGCGCGGTTGCGGCGCAGGCTGTCCACGGCCGCGTTGCAGGCCACGCGGAACACATAGGCGGCGGGGCTGTGCGCCAGCGGCGCGCCCTCCCCCGCCGTCCACGCGCCCAGGCGCAGCCAGGCGTCGTGCAGGCTGTCGCTGGCCAGCTCGGCGCAGCCCAGGTGGCGCGTCAGGCGCCGGTGCAGCGCCGCGTAGTTGCCTTCCAGCACCGCCTGCAGCCGGGCGCCCTGAGCTGGCAACGATGGCGGCGGGGCCACATCGTTGGCCGCCCGCAGGCGGGGCCGGATGGCTGGCCGGTACCCGGCCAAGCCCGCATGGGCGGCAGCGCCCGGCATGCGCAAGGGCAAGGCATCGGCCAGCGTCGCCATGCCGGCCATCATGGCGACAACCTGCTGCGCTCTTGCGCCGTCAGCTGGCGCGTGGCCGATTCCGGCAACGTCCCCAGTCCCAGCACGCGCACGGCGCTGCGCGGGTTGTAGTCGGCCGCTTCGATGCGCGCGCCCTCCTGCGGCGCCGCTTGCGCGCTGTCGGGCGGCGCCTCGCTGCCAAAGCCCAGCACGCGCACCGTGAACACGGACGGCTGCGCGGAACGGGTGGCGGCGCGCTCGCGCTGCACCACGTCCTGCGCCGCCGCCGTGGCCTGGGAAGCGGCCGCGCTGGCGTTCGTCATGGCCGCCACGTTGACGGACGCCGCCGCCGGCATGCCCTTGGCCTCGCCCTTGACCTGGATATTCGCCGCATTCATCACCTTCAGCGCGGCCAGGTTGACGTTGCCCGAGATGCGGATGCCCGCCTCGCCCGCGTCGATGGTGCCCAGCGGCGCCAGCAAGTCCACGTCGCCGGCCGGCACTTCCGCGATCGGCGCCAGGGTGGCGATGCCGGCGCCCGTGCTCGGCGCGTCCGGCGACAAGGTCACGTTGCCCCAGTTGTCATACACGCGCTTGGGCGGGGTGTAGACGATGGTCGACTTCGAACCGCGCCCCGCGTTGATGTCGCCTTGCGACGACCAGCCGAGGATATCGCCGCCAAACGTCGTCATGATGCGGCTCTGGCCCAGCAGGATGCTGCCGTGCGAGAACAGGTCGATATTGCCGCCGCCCTTGGTGATGACACCCGAGGTCGCCGGCGGCGCCTCGCCTTCGATGCCGAACACCTGCCTGCCGCCCGGCGTCAGCAGCTGGATGTCGCCGCCGAAGTTGGTGTGCACGTAGCCGCTGCGGGGGTAGTAATCCCAGCGCTGCTCACCGTCATTGCGCACCGCGTACAGGCCGCGGTACATGACGATGTCGCCAGCATAGGAAATTGCCTTGCCGCTGGCGTCCGTGGCCGGCGCCAGGCCCGCGATGGCGTTGCGGCTGCGCAGGAAACTGCCATAGCGCGAGCTGTCCCGGTCGTTGTATTCGCGCCCACCCGCCTTCAGTTCGGCGAAATACACAGTGCGGGCAAACACGCGCTGCTGCGGCTCGGGCAAGGCCAGGTAAAAGGCCAGCGCTTCAGCCGCCGTGCCCTTGAAACCGTAGCGTTCGCCCAGCCACGCCGCCAGTTCGCTGTCGTACGCTTTCACCACCTTGCCGGCCTGCTCGGCCAGCGGCACGCCCTTCTGCGCCACGTTCGCCGGGTCCAGATACGGCTTGACGAAGCGCAGGTAATCGAGGCCGGCCGCGCCCACGCCCGCCTGCATGGCAATGCCGGCACCCGGACGCTTGTCGCCCGCCACCACGGGACCGAGGCTGACGACGCTGCCCTTGTCCTGCATCAATATGTTGCGCCCGGCGCTGATGTCCAGCGTGCCGGGGCCGGCCACGTTGAAGGAGCTGTTCAGGATGTCGCGCCCGGCCGACACCACCGACACGTCATACACATTGTTGTGCACGACCAGGTTGCTGATATTGCGGAAGCTCATGTCGCTGCCGCTGGTATTGCCGTTAATGGCTTCCAGCTGCGCCGTGCCGCTGCCGACGATATCGCGGCCCGCCTTCATCCACACGGGCTGGCCACCCTCGTACCAGGTAATGCCGGCATGCCTGGCATCGAAAAACTCGAGGATGCGGCCGCTGTTCACGCCCACCAGGTCACCCGTGACGGCATAGATGCGGGCCGTCTGCGTGCCGCTGTTGGCGGGACCGGCCGAGGAGTTGGGACCGAAGGCGAACAGCGGGAAGTTCCATTTCGTCGCCGCCGTCCCCGTGCTCGAGATATTCGCCGCCAGGGGATCGGTCACATTAGGCTGGACATCCCAACCCGTGAAACCCGGCTTGAACGGCGTCGCCATGCTGTCGGCAGAGGCGCCGGACTGGCTGACGGCAAATCCGCCTGCATAGATGGAGTCGCTGGCCAGCCATTGCAGCTGGGCGTTGGGCGACGGCGCCAGCAGCAGTGGGTGGTCATATTCGCGGATGGTATTCGGATTGCCGATCGCCTTGCCATAATACAAACTGCCATTCGCGGCCGCGGCCCGCACGATGGACGGATAGACGACGGCAAGGTCGGTGGCCGTGTCGATCGCCGCAGTCAGCGGGATCATGTTGCCACCGGCGGAAAACAGATCGAGCGCCGTGCGCGGCGTCCACAGGCTGAACCAGCCGTAGCCATACCCCTGCTCGCCCGCCGCGCCGGTGAACGGCGTGGCATTGAACGGGGTCACGCGGCCAGGGTCGGCCACATCCTGCAGCACCTGGTCGCCCAGGGTTGCCACGCTGAACGTGGCGTCGCCCGGTACCAGGGTCATGGCGCCCCGGGGCGTGGCGCGCGTGGCGCGGAAGGCGTCGTAGGCGCGCGATTCCAGCGGCACGTGATCGCCCCCCCAGGTGCCGTACTGCAGCGCCACGTTGCCCAGTTGCGTGGCCGACGCTTCTGCATGGCCACGCAAATCGACCAGCGCGCCATTCAGGTGGCGGCCACCGGAGCCGCCGCCTGGATTGAGGGCGCCGCCCACGCGCAGTTCCAGGTCGCCGCCGCCCGTCTGCAGCAGGCTGCCGTCGGCCTGCATGCGGCCCGTGCCGCCCACGGCCAGCAGCAAGCCCTGCGAACGGGGATTGATACTGCCGTTATACGTGCTGCCGGTCAGCGGCGCCAGCACGCCGGCGGCGCCCGCCACCTCGGCGCGCACATTGCCGCCGCCCAGGGTGCCGAAACCCGTAAAGCCCAGCACCGTGTCGGCCAGGGTGGGGCGGCCCACGTAGCTGCCGAAATTGATCCACCACGCCACCGGCTGGGGCTGGCCACCCGTGGCCACGCCGCCGCTGCCCTGGCGCCACAGCCAGTTACCCACGGCCACGGAATCGGCCATGCCATCCTTGCTGACCGGACGCTGGCTGATTTCGCTGGACTTATCGACCAGCGAACCGCTCAAGTCGCCCGCCACCTTCAGCAGCAGGTTGCCGCCCTGCTCCGGATACCAGGCGCGGTAGATGCTGTCGGCGCCGCCGTCGACCAGGTGTTCATGCGCGCCGTCGGGGTTGCCCAGCACCTTGCCGTCGACATTGCGCGCGCGCGGCAGGTTGTACGGGTCGCCGACCGCCGTCGGCGTGGTCGACATGCCGGCCGTGTACACGCCATACAGGCTGTCCATGTGCAGGCTGCCGCCGCTGACGAGGTCCAGGTCGCCCGTGCCCGTGCGCAGCACGCTGTAGCGCAGGCTGCTCGCCTTGTAGTCGAACGTGGGGTTCGACGTGCCGCACCAGGTGGGGTTTTCCTCGCAAATGGTGGGCCAGCCCAGCGCCACGGGGTCGAGCACATCGCCCACCTTGACCTTGGGGTCGGCAAACTCTTCCACGCCTTCCCTGGTCCAGACATAGGCCACCTTCAGCAGGCACATGGTAGGGTCGTTGGCGCAAAACACCTCGACAGTCTGGCCGAACTGGCTGGTGAATTCCTCGGTGATGGGTTCGCCCGCCACGATGCCGGGAATGCCTTCCCGCTCGCCCAGCTCCTGCGCTTCCTTGGTCCAGTACTGCACGCCCTTCGGCGGGACCAGGATGCCGTACATGCCGTAGTGGCTGTCGGCCAGGCGCAGGGTGCCGCGCGCGGGATGCGCCTGCACGCCGCGCGTGTCGGCCCCGTCCAGGTCGGCGCCGGCCACCAGGCGCATGCCCCACGCTTGCGAGCCTTCGGCCAGCATGGGCGCGATGGCCCACAGCTTGCCCTGGCTGCCCGCCACTTCCGGACGCAGGCCGATTGAATCCACATCGGGCAACAGCTTGACGTCGGTGCCGGACGGGATCAGCGAACCCACGGCCAGCACCAGCTTGCCATTGAGCGCGAACACCGAGCGCTCGCCCGCCACCCCCGGCAGGGGTACGCCCTTGGGCCAGGTCATGGCGCTCACCGCCACCGTTTGCTTCAGCACGCTGCCCGCATCGAGGCGCATGCCGGCAGTAAAGGTCTGTTGCGTGGCAAGCAAGGTGCCCGCCGCGTGGACGATATTCCCGGCGCCGTCGCGCACGGCGGCCGCCAGCACCGTGCCGGCCGGCACGGTGATCGCCTGGTCCAGGGTCACGGCCACGGGCAGGCGCGTGTCGGCGAGCAGATTGAAGCCCTTGACGGGCAAGTCGTAATTGAGCGCGATGCCTCCCGGGAACAACGTGCCGTCGGCCAGGGTCACGCCCTTGCCCGGCACGATGACGTCGCTGCCGTTGATGTCGCGCCCCGGCAACAATTTCCAGCCGCTGTCATCCTGCGTGGCGGGCGGCGGCGCGAAGCCGTCATTGATGCTGCCGTAGATGCTCAGGTCGCCCCCGGCGCGCAACAGCAGGCTGCCCACCTCGCCCGAGCCGCGCGCATTGCTTACTTGAAAGCGCGGGTTCAGGCTGGCGTAGCGCATGCCCGACAGATCCAGGTCGCCCCGCACCACCAGGTCGCCATCCGCCGTCTTGCTGACGATATCGACGCCGGGACGCACATGCAGCGCATCGGCATACGCGGCCGTGGCCAGGCCCGCCAGCTTGCCGTTGCGCAAGTTCGTATTGGCCAGCGCCGCATCGATGAAGGCCGTGCTGTCCGCATGCTTGCTGTCGAGGTAAGCCTGGTTGATCACCTGGTAAGGGCGGCCGCCGGCCGACAGCTCGGGCGCCAGCACGCCATTGGCATCGGGCGCCATGGCGTAGGCTGCGTCGTCGTAGCGCTGCATGGCGTTGACGGCGATGGATTTCGCGCCGCGGATGGTCAAGCCGCCGCCGGCGGCGATGGCGATGTCGCCAAAGGTGGCCGCGTCAAGGTCCGTGCGCGCGCCGCCGCTGCCCAGGCGCGGCGCGCTCAGCTCCAGCGTGCCGCGCGCCGCGCCGTCGTGTTCGCCCTTGCCCTTGCCGGCCACGGCCGCCGTGCCGTGGCGCACGTCGATCTGCGTGCCGCCGGCCAGGTTCAATACACCCTCGCCCGCATTCAGCTCCACCGTGGCGCGGTTCGGGCTGTCGATGATCTTGCCATAGCTGTCGACGCGCAAGACCGTGCCGTGCGCGTCGAGCACGGCGTTGCCGGCCAGAGTGACGCCATGCTGGCCGGCCAGGCGGATGCTGCCCACGCGCTCGCCGCTGGCGTCGATGGTGCCGGCCACGGCCAGGCGGCCGTTGTCGACGGCCACCTGCACCTCGCCCGCCTTCAGCTCATTGCCTATCGTCAAGTCGCCCTGTTTCAGCTGGAAGCTGCGCGCGCCCGTCACGCCGCCTTCATTCAGGCGCTGGTTCAGCGACGCGAACTGGCTGTCCAGCGCGCTGCCGGCGCCCAGGGTCTGCGCGCGCACGTCCACGCTGCCCTTCTTGTACGGCACCATGGTGCCGCCCGCGTCATAGCTGCCGCTGGCGCCGCCCAGTATCTTGCCCTGCAAGTCCACCGTGCCGGCCGCGCCGCCGAGCGCCACGGCCTTCAGGCTGCCGGCGCGGTTATTCTCGGCCGACACGTCGATCACGGCGCCCGCCCCCTGGCGGATATCGCCGGCCCCGCTGTCGAGGCTCACGTCGCCGCCCCAGCTGTATTTGTCCACGTCGAAGAAGGCGGTCTTGCGGCCCGCCATGTCGATGCGCGCGCCGTCCGCCACGGTGATGTCATGCAGGGCGTTGACGGTGAACTTGCCGCTTGGCAACACCACGGCCGTCGCCACGCTCACGCTGTCGCCGTTCAGGCTCAGCTGGGCGCCCAGCGCGTCGCTATTCCTGGCGGGAGCCGCTGGCGCCGCGCCGGCCGGCGCCGCCACCTTCAGCGCGCCGCCCGCCGTGTAGTTGTGCGCGGAACCGGCGTCGCCCGTCAGCAGCGGCGTGCTGATGTTCAGGTTGCCGCCGCTGTACTGGTAGCCCTTGCCCGTTTCATACGCGCCCTGCGACTGGTAGACGGACAGGCTGCCCTTGTGGTTGGCCGTGACCTGGCCCGACGCTTTCAGGTTGACCGTGCCAAAGCCCAGCGCCAGGCGGTCGAACGAGGCGATGCCGGCCGGCTGCGTGAACGGGCCGAAGCCGAAATCGATGCGTTCCGCTTCCAGGTTCAGGGTGCCGCTGCCCGTGCCGGCGCCATGCGCAATCACATTGCCGGCCGGCGAAAGTGCGCCGCCCCAGACCAGGTTGGCCGTGCGGATGGTGGCCAGCGTGCCCGCATCGCCCTGGCCATACATGGCGGGCGTGGTGAGCACCAGGCGCTCCAGCGTGGATTTCCCCGTGCTCTTGTCGTAGGTGTCGAGCAGCACGTCGCCATAGAAATTGACGCCGTCGGCCGCGCTCAGCACCAGCGCCTGCAGGGCCGGCGCGCCCGCGCTGGTGTCGCCGCGCAGCAGGCGGTCCAGCACGTCCTGGTTCATGGCCAGGCCGCTGGAACGCGTGCCATTGGCCTGGGCCGCCGCCAGTGCTTCGCTGCTGCCCATGTTGATGGCGCCCACGGCCAGGCCCAGGTTGCGCGTGCCGTAGCGGGCGGAGTCGTCCAGCGCGAAGCTGCCATTGGTCGACAGCAGCAGGGTGCCTTCCGAGTACAGGCTGGCCGTGCCGGCGCAGGCGTCGTCGCACATGCCGATGCGGATGCCGCCGCGCGCCGCGCCGCCGACGGGCGCCACATTGAGCAAGCCGTTCGACGCGGCCAGCATGTGCACATCCTCGCGGCCCTTCTTGTAGATGAAGCCGTCGTTGGCGTCATACGCGGCCTTGCCCTTGCCCAGGGTGCTGATGCCGGCGCCGGCCGCGATATCGATCAAGCCGTTGCCCAGCAGATAATTGCTGGGGTCCTGGGCGACCAGGAATACTTCGGGCGCCGACAGCACGGCCCCCGCGCGCAGGTAAATGGCGCGCGCCGAACTGGCGCCGAAGCTCACGTAATTGCCGGCCTGGCCATATTCCACCGACGGGGCATTGCCCACCAGGATACGCGCCGCGCCGATACTGTTCAGGCTGGAGGCCCGCACGCTGACCAGTCCGGCGTCGCGGGTGGCCGGCGCGCCGTCGGCAAGGATTTCAATGTCGCCCCTTGCGCTATTGCTCGACATCAGGATCACGGTGCCGCCATAGCCCCCCTCGGCCGCGGCGAACTTGCCCGTGCCCTTGAACTGGAAGGTGTCCAGGCCGCCGTCCTGGATCATGTTCAGCTTGAGCGTTTTCGCATCGGACGGCAGTAGCGCGCGGGGAATGCCCCGCGTTTGCGCGTCGGCCAGCGCAAAGGCGGCGTACGGCGTTTCGTTGTACTGCGAATACGTACGCAAGACCTTGGCCGGCGTGAGTATCAGCTGGCTGGCCAGCGGCGCGCGGATATCCGTGCCCGCGATCGACAGGGTGCCGGGCGCGGCCCAGGAACCGTTGCGCAACGGCTGCGCCACGCTCCCGCCGTTGCCCTGGCCCGCCAGGCCGTTCACCTCCACGCGGAAGGCGCCCGGCAGCAAGGCGTAGGTCGACGGCATCAGGGTGTAGGTGCCGGCCGCCAGGCCAGGCACGCCGCTGCCTATCGTCACCTGCCGGCCCACGGCCGGATCGGAGGCCGCCTTTTCGCCGCCCGCGGGCGCCTGCGGCGCCTGCACGCCCGGCACGATGGCGTACACGGGATTGGTGGCCAGGCCCGGCAGGACAAAGCCGCCGTTCGCCCCCACCTGCAGCAGCGGATGGTAGCGCGCGTCGGTGGAGCCGCCGCGGCCCGCGATGAAGCCGGCGCCCGTCAATTCGCCGCCGCCGGACAGGTCGAGCAGCGCGCCCGGCTGCACGTCCACGGCCCGCCCCGCCATTTCCACGCCGTTGTGCAGGCCACCCTGCGAATTGATGCCGCCCACGCCCATCAAGGTGACCGGCTTGCCGCTGACGTTCCAGGTCTGGCCATCGACGGTACCGCCATACGGCATGAGCATGCCGGCGCCGCTGACGGAAGTGATGCTGTTGGCCAGCAGCCTGATGCTCAGGCTCTTGTCATTCTCATCGCCGGCCGCGCCGATCGCCAGGCGCCCCAGCGGCGCGCGCACCACGCCGCCCTGCTCGATATGCGCGGAGCGCAGTTCCAGCGAGCCGAAGGCGGAAGACGGCATGGCCGGCACGGCATCGGTCGCGCGACCGATGGTCAGGCTGCGCGCCGGATCGTAGCCGAGCTTGCCATCGATGGCGCCATAGCCGGCACGCACGGCGGCGCCAGCGCCCGTTTCCGGATACAGCTGGGCCGCGCTGAGGGTCATGTCGCCCGGCGAGGACAACACCGTCGTCGCCTGATTGCCATCCCAGCCCAGCGGCGACAGCAGGAAGCGCAGGTCGCCGCGGCTGGCCAGGCGCACGTCGTTGGCCACGACGTCGACCATGCCGCGCACGTCGATCAGGTCGCCCGCTATGCTGATCTGCCGGGCGACCGGCGACTTCCCTGCGCTGCCGGGCGTCGTATAGAAATCGCGGCCGGCCGGCTTGATGCTGGCCAGGCGCACATACGGCGCCGCCACGCTGACCTTGGCGTCGGGAGAACTGCCGGGCGACAGCACGGGCGCGCCGTACAGCTGGAAGCTTTGCCGCATCGTCAGCGACACGTCGCCATCGAAGCTGGCGGCGCCCAGCAGGGCCAGGTTGGCGAAACCGCCCGCCTCCACCTGCTCCACGGAAAAACGGCCATGGCCATACTGCAGCGCCTGCGGCCCGTCCTGGGCCGCTTCCCGCGCCGTCACGCCGCCGGCCAGGTCGCTGGCGGCCTGGCGCTGCGTCAGCCGCAGCTGGCGGGCCTGCAGCACCTTGGGCGTGGCCAGCACTTTCAGGTATTCGGGCGTGCCCGTGGCCACGGACAGGGTGCCGCCCGCCGCGCCCGCGCCGCCCGCCCTGGCCCGCAGCTGGCCGTCCAGGTACAGGCCATTGTTCGACGCCAGCGCGATGCTGCCGCCCGCGCTGGCCACGTCGATGGCGTCGCCACTGACGTCGAGCACGGCGTGCGCGCCGGACGCATCGAGCACGGCGCCGTCGCGCACGACGACGAACAGGCTGGCCGCCGAGGTGCTGCCCTGCGCATGGTCGATCTCGCCGCCGACGACGATGCTGCCGCCATCGATCACCTTGCCGTAGCGCCGGCCCTGCGCATCCGTGGCGCTGACGGCGCGCGATGCCACGTCCAGCACGGCGTTGTCGCCGATCCAGATGGAGCGGCCATGGCCGGCCGCTTCCACCGCCTCGGACACGGGCTTGTCGACGTTCACGCCACCCAGGCTGATCTGGCCGCCCCAGGCGTTCAGGCGGCCTTCCACCGTCAGCTGGCCCACGCTGGACAGCTTGATGGACTGGCCCGCATCCACGCTGACCACGGCATTCTTGCCCACCAGCAATTCGGCGATGGCCATGTCGGCCGCGCCGGACTGCATATCGCCCACCTGCAGGGCCAGGCTGGCGCCCTTGCGCTGCGTCAAGGTGCCCTTCAAGGCGTTTTCCGTGACCTGCTCCGGCGTCCACAGGGCCAGTTTTTCATTGTCCACCACGCGCAATACCGGCATGCGCACGTCCACCCGCGCGCCGTCCGCTACCGTCACGCCCTGCTTGCCGACCAGGCTGTAGCTGGAAAAACCCTGGTCGAAGAAGTCGCCGTCCAGCTGCAGGCTGCCGGCCTCGGATTTTTCAACGTTGCCGATCATGATCTTGTTGGCCTGCAATTCCAGCTTGCCGCCGCCCGCCACGCCATGGCCGCGCACCTGCGCGCCCTCGCCCAGCAGCAGGTCGGCCTTCGGTCCGTAACTGGCCAGGGTCACGTTGCCGCCCTTGCCGCCCTGCTGTTTCGCCTGCGCCAGGATGGCCGCGCCCGAGCTCGCGTCGACCAGGCTGCCATTGCCGATGCGCACGTCGCCAAACGCGCGCAGGGATACGCTGCCGCCGTTCACGTAAGGCAGGCCGGCGGCGGCCAGCGGGTCGCGCAGCACGTTGCTGAGCAGGCCGCTGGTATCGAGGCTCACGCCGTCGGCCAGCACCAGCTTGCCCGGGGGGATGCCCGGATTGACGAAGGTGTCGAGCATGCCCAGCGGGCCGATCTGGTTCAGCACATTGCCGGCCGCGATGCTGCCGCCATGGCTGCGCAGGCTGGCGTTGATGGCCACGTCCTTGCCGAACAGGGTGATATTGCCGCCATCGGCCACCTGCAGCGCGCTGTCGACGGTGATCGCGCCCTTGGCGGCGAGGCGGATGGCGCCCAGCCGCTGCTCATTCAGCAAGGCCGTGTCGAGCAGCAGCCTGCCCTCGCGTCCGGGCGCCAGCGCGCCGCTTACGTCGAGGCCCGCGGCGATGCCGTCCTGCACGCGCGTCAGCCGCACCTCGTCCATGACGGCCGACAGCGCATGCTGCAGCACGCCCGTGCGCTTGTCGAACATGGGCTGATACTGGCCCACGACCAGCTGCCCCCGCTGCGCGGCCGCCAGCTGCGACTGCTGGTAGCCGTCCAGCAGCGCCTGCGGCGCCTGTACCTGGCGCTCGCCCTGGAAGACGTCGCCCGCGATGCCCCCTTCCAGCACGGCCGATCCCGTGGCCACCACCAGCTTGCCCGCGTCGCGGCCCGCCGTATACCCGTTTTCCAGGCGCTGCTGCGCGGCGATCAATGGATTGGCGTAGAAGGCGCTGGCATCCTTGCCCCAGCGCGCGTGCGCTTCCTCGTAACCCTTGTACACGCCCGCATACGCCAGGTCGGCGGGCGCGCTGCCTGCCTCGTACAGCTTGCCGTCCGCGCCTTTCAGCCAGGTCTGGCGCAGCGCGCCCGTCTGCACGTCCAGGGTGCCGCCCGACAGGTTGATGCTGGAGCCAAGCTGCGTGACGACGTCCTTGCCGCCGAAGCTGACCGTGCCGCCCTGCGCCATCCATTCGCTGACGGAGTGCCCCTGCGTGCCCAGGTAGCCGGCCACTTCCAGCAAGCCGCCCGCCGTGTACCAGCGGTCGCTGTCGTAGCCGTTCGTGCCTTTCGGTACGAACACGAGCTTGCGGCGGTCCACCCAGATATTGTTGTTGATCAAGGCCTTGCCGTCGCGGTTGACGGGCGCATCGCGCTGCTCGTTGCCCTGCACGTTGATTTCGACATTGTTCGCTTGCATCGCCACCTTCACGCCCACGGCGCCGGAGACGTCGAGCTGCGCGCCGTCGCGCAGCAGGCTGCGGCTGGCCGCGTTGACGGCGATCTGGCCGCCCGTGGCCAGGGTCAAGGAATCGCCCATGAATTCCACCGTGCCGGCGCTGCCGATCTCGATGCGCGACTGGTCGCGGCGGTCGTTGACGGCGAGAATATTTTCCGTGGACGTCACGGCCGGGCCGCGCATGGCGTCGCGCTGGCTGTCGAGCGCCGTCGTCTTGCCGTCGTCTTCGACGAGGATGGCCGTGGTGGCGCCCCGTCCCACGGTGACGGCCGCGTCGCTGCCCAGCGCGTTCAGGTGGATGGTGCCGCGCGTGGCCGTGGTGGTGGACGCCAGCAGCACGCCCTCCTGCTGCAGCGTGCGCCCGGCCAGGGTGACGTCGCCTTCGCGCGCCTGGATCAGGCCCGTGTTGACCACCTTGCCCGCCGTGCTGCCGGCCGCGAACTGGGGCGTGACTTCGCTGCCGCGCGTGGTCGACAGGGGGTTGCCGTCCGTGCCCACGCCTTTCTTGATGGCGAAACTGTCGCCCGCGGCCAGCAGGGCCTGGCCTTTCGGCGTGCTGATCTCGCCCCCGTTGTGGACTTCCTGGCCCAGCAGCATCACATAGCCGCCCCCTTCCGTGCTGCCCTTGGGCGCGGTGCTGGCCAGGCGCGCGCCCGCCTGCACCTGCACCTTGCCGGCCGCATCCGTCAACGTCGTGGCGCCCGCCGTGCCGGCGCTGTAGATGCCGTTTTTCTGGAATTGCGCATCGCTGATGCGGGCCGCGGCCGCCACCAGGCTGCGCGTATCGACCTGGCTCGTGCCCGTAAACACGATGCCGTTGCGGTTGACCAGCAGCAGCGTGCCGTCGGCCTTGATCTGGCCCTGGATCTGGCTGGGACGGGCTTGCGGATCGTTGACCCGGTTCAGCACGGCCCAATCCTTTTGCTGCTGGAACGTCAAGGTCGTGTCCTTGCCGACGTTAAACGTTTCCCAGTTCAGGATGGCCTTGTCCGCCGTCTGCTGCACCAGCACGGCCGTCTTGCCGTTCGCCACCGTCTGCACGGGCGCCTGGGCGTTGAGCCAGCCGGCCGTCAGGCTGTTGGTGTCGACCTGCAAGCCGCCCTGCGCCAGGCCGTTTGGCGCGCTGGCGCCGCCCGCGGCAGCCTGGCGCGCCTGCGCCTGGGCCGCTTGCTGGGCGGCGATGGCGCGCGCGGCCAGGTTCAGGTTGTTGAGCGAGCGCTGCAACTGCTGATTCGCCGGCTGGCCCTCGGGCCGGCTGCCCAGCGGCAGCGGCTGGCCATTCGGCAGCCGGCCCGAGGTGGCCGCCGTATTCTGCGCCGCGCCCTTGGCCGCGAACCAGCCGCCGCTGAACGCCTGCTGCGCGCGCGCGGGCGTGGTGAAGGCGCCCGCCATCAGCATGGTGGTCAGCGCGTAAGCGAGCGGCGTGAGCCGCAAGCGGCTGCCCAGCGTGGAGGACCGCTGCGCGCCCGTGTCGACGTTTGGGACTGGGCGCTGGGCAGTGTGAAGCTTGGTCATGGCAATGTTTTCCTGGCTAGAGAGAAGGGAACGGAGCCTGGCGGTAGCGCAAGCGTCCATGCCTCCATGACGTAGCTGGACGGCGGAAGGGATAATGTTTTTTGAAAAATATTTTTATCTGCCCTGCCGCAGGGCAAACGGCTATCAGCTGAGCAGCACGATGCCGCCTGGCAGGCTGGTCATTTGCGCGCCGTACAGGTCGCGTATCATCGCCAGCGCGCCATCGGTTTGCCCGATGGAAAAACGCATGCGCACGAGGCGGCGGCCCAGCTCGGCATTGCGCAGCAGCACGCGGCCGGGCCGGTAGCGGTTGATTTCATCGACCACCTCGGACAGCGGCTTGCCGACGAACGACAGCGCGCCCGTGCGCCACGCGCTGGCCTCGCCCGCAGGCGCGGCCGTGACGGCTTGCGCGCCTCCGTCGTCGTACACCAGCTGCTGCCCCGCATCGAGGGTCTGGCGCCGCTGCTGCCAGACCACGTCCACGGCGCCCGCCAGGCAGGTGACGCAGACGGCATCGCCCGTGTGGCGTATATTGAAGCGGGCCGACTGCGCCAGCAGGCGCCCTGCCCCCGCCGCCACCGTCACGGGCTGGCGCGCGCCGCTGGCGAGGATTTCCGCTTCGCCGCCCAGCAGTTCGATCGATTCCGGCGCCAGCACATTGATGCGCGTCTGCGTATTCATCTGCACCGTCATCTGCTGCGACAGGGCCACTTGCCGCTGCTCGCCCGTGCCCGTGCGGTAGTCGGCGCGCAATTCCTGCAGCGACGGCCAGGCGCCCAGCGGCGGACGCAAGGCCAGCACGGCCACGCCGGCCGCCAGCGCGCCGCCCAGG